>JAGAAU010000109.1 GCA_017615135.1 Bacteroidales bacterium
GGGGTGTCGTGGCAGAAATGGACCACTGCGCCTTCGAAGGAGCCAACATCACCTGGACTACCGACCCCGCAGTTGCATTCAAGGACGCTGCCTTCATTATCTCCTCCGGCGGTGCACCCCGCAAGGAAGGAATGACCAGGGAAGACCTGCTCAAGGGCAATTGCCAGATTGCCGAAGAATTCGGTAAGAATGTCAGGCAATATTGTCCCGATGTCAAACATGTGGTGGTTATCTTCAACCCTGCAGACCTCACCGGCCTCGTAGTGCTCCTCCACTCCGGACTCTCCCCCGAGAAGGTCACCACCCTGGCAGCTCTCGACAGCACACGCCTCCAGGAAGCCCTCGCAGCCAAATTCGGCGTACAGCAGTGCAAGGTTACAGATGCATACACCTACGGTGGACACGGAGAAGCCATGGCGGTCTTCGCTTCCGGCGCCAAGATAGACGGCAAACCCATTTCACAGTTCACCATCAGCGATGAAGACTGGGCGGCGATTCGCCTGGCCACAGTTCAAGGAGGTTCCAACATCATAAAACTACGCGGCCGCAGCTCATTCCAGAGCCCCGCTTACAATGCAGTCAAGATGATTGAGGCAGCTATGGGCGGAGATAAGTTCACCTGGCCTGCAGGCTGCTACGTAAACTGCGACAAATGCGGTTTCAAGAATGTAATGATGGCAATGCCTACAGTAATCGATGCAGACGGTGTACATTATGCATGTGCATTGGGAACAGAGAAGGAACTCGCAGACCTCCGCGTTTCCTACGAGCATCTCTGCAAGATGCGCGACGAGATTATCGGGCTCGGCATCATTCCTCCTGTAGAAAACTGGAAAGAGCTTAACCCCAACCTTTAAGCCTCCTGTCTCCACATAGCCGGCCTGGCCGGTATTTACTGCTTAACGCCTCAGCCAGAGTTCCGGGTTCTGAGGCGTTCTTCCTTCCCAGAGCTGGAAATGGAACTGACTTTCCCCTGCGATGGTCTCTACTGTGCCGATTGTATCGCCGGTTTTAACCTTCTGGCCGGCCTTAACCTTAACGCTGCCCAGCTTGCAATAGAAAGTGAAATAATTGCCGTGCTGTACGAGTACACACTGGCGATAACCGGGCATAACGATGATTTTCCGAACTTCTCCGTCGAAGACCGCAGACACCTTGGCACCCTTTGAAACGGAATAGGTAAGCCCGTTATTGGCCGGCATCTCAATGGTCTTGTACACAGGATGGTTATGTTTGCCGAAGCCTTCCAGCAGAACTCCGTCTACCGGCCATGGCAGCTTACCCTTATTGGCAGAGAATTCCCCGCTGAGTTTGTAATCAACCTGCCTGGCGGGGCCTTTTTTACCGGTCCCTTTAAGACTCTCTTCGATTATGCGGGCAATCTCGCGGTTCAGGGCCTCAACCTCCTTACGCTTGGAAGCTACTTCGGACTGATATTTCTTGCTGTCTTTCTGCAGCTTGGAAATCATCCCCCTGGCCTGAGATTCCTCTCCTCTCAAGGTAACCAGCTCGGCCTCATAGGCCTTTTTTTCATCCCTCATCTGCGCCCGCATCCCCTTTATCACTTCCTTCTCCGTTTCCAGCGAGGCCCTGGTGTCCTTTATTTTCCTCGCCTGCTCACGCATCTGGGAAGAAAGGTTGCGCAGGTAAGCGAAGCGCCTGAAAGACTGGGAGAAGCTGTCTCCTGCAAGTATGTACAGATACCAGATGCGATAATCGCGGTTCTTGTATGCATTTTTAACGAGGCGGTCGTAGTAGAGAGTCATGGTATCCAGACGGGCGGACATCGCATTGATATCCCGCTGTTTGGAGATTATCTGCATATCCATGGTAGCTATCTTCTTTTCACTCTCCTTTACGAGCTTCCGCCGGGTGCCGGCCTTCTTCTGCACCAGGGTAAGGTTGGACAGGACCGATGCCTTGTTCTTCTCGTTCTCCTTCAACTGCTTTTCCAGCATTGCGATTTCCTTTTCCAGCTGAGCAATGCGGTTTTTCTGGGCAGACGTATCCTGCGCAGACAGCGGCATAGACAGAATCAGGGCGAGAAAGAATACCGGAAGGAAGCGCGAAGCAAGCATACTATTTCTCTGAAAGGGTTTCATAATATGAGGCCAGGTCCTTTTCGCCAAGGGCTGTCAGCACTTCTGCGTAGTGCTTGAGGATAACACTCTCTTTCCTGCCGCCGAACATCATGGCTCTCTTGAAAATGTCCTTTGCCGCCTTATCCCGGCCCATCTGATGGAGTATCCACCCGTATGTGTCCAGATAAGTGGCGTTGTTGGGCTCCGCCTCTATGGTTTTTCCGCTCATTTTGAGAGCCTTACCCAAATCTTTCCGCTTGAGACTCAGCGCGTAGGCGTAATTGTTCAGGGTCGATATGTTGGAAGGATTAATCTTCAATACAGCACTGTAGGCATTGAAGCACTCCTTATATTTTTCCATAGACATATACGCATCTCCGGCCATCTGAAGCATAGACTCCCTGGTGTCCTGATCATTCCCGGACATTTCTATAATCTTATAGGCCTCTTCCACCACCACCGGCCATTCGGCACAATAAGCCGCAGCCGACTGAAGGAAAAGATGGAATTTCATATTATCAGGATCTGCCGCAATTGCAGTCCTTGTCAGGTCCAAAAATGCATCAACCCTGGATTTGACCTTTCCATCCAGCACTTCTCCCGGAATGGACGAAAGGAATTTGAGCTTCCAGTCGCTATCCATTTCAGGATCTGCCATCAGAATATTCACGTGTTTGAAAAAACCGTCGAAATTCCTCTCCTCCAAAGACACCAGCGCCCTTGAATAATTGGCGGGAGTATAGTCCGGGAGCATGTCAAGGGCCTTGTCCAGGTAGTATTTTGCCTTGGGAAGATTATGCGATGCAGCATATGCGCCGCCCAGCCTTGAATAAAACGCAGGATCGTTGAAGCGCTCAGAGTCTACCGCCAGCATCCTCTCGCAGACGGCGGCAAGTTCCGCCCCTTTGGATTTGCTTTCATAAATGGAGGCGAGGGCCTCAAGATACCAAAGATTGAGGCTGTCTGCCGCTACCGCTTCTTCAATATGGGTCTCGGCGTCGGTTTCATTGCCCCTGGCAAACTCGCTCATCCCAAGATAATAGCACACGGCATCGTCCCGCATGGGGCTGTTGTACAGAGAATCCAGGATTGCGGAGGCTTCGTCGTACTTCCCTTCGCCGAACAGAGCCACTGCATCCAGATAACGCGGATGCGGTTGGTCCCCGCGAACGCAGACACCAGACGCAGAAAAAGCGCCGGCGAGCATACAGAAAAACAGCGAAAGAATTACTTTTTTCATCCCAATTACAAAATTAAACGATTTTTCCTTCGAAAAAACGTAAAAAACTAAAAGAATCTTAAAAACTTTTTCGCGCCTTGTATGACGCGGATTTTTTTTCATTTTATTTGCGGAGCACCTGACAAGGGAACGAATATGAAACCATGTCCTATCACCCTGGCGGTCCTGCTGCCGCTGCTGGTCTCCACCATTACCTCCTGCCTGCCGGACAATCTTATCGGGCTTGGGCGGCCATCGTTCTACAGCCATCCGGAAAGAGGCTCCCATGAGGAAGAATCGCCCGCGGAGGAGACCGGCCCCTTCCATTATGCCTGTGCCGTCTCTTATCCGGAAGGATACGACTGGAGGCAGGACAGCTCCTTCATACGCGAAGGATGCCGCGTGCTCCTGTACTGCAATTCAAGGGCCATACTCGAGCTCAGAACAGGAAAAACAGAACAACTGAGCCCGGACCCGGATTCCCACCACATTATAGACGGGCAACTGTATACCGAATATTCGTCTGCCGGGCGCAGCTGTATAAAATGCAACGGAGAGACCATCCTGGACTACCCCGAAAGGGAAAAACTCTGCGGCCTGCTACGCTACGGAAAAGACTGGTACAGCCTGGGCAGGAACCGGGACGGCGGCGGATTCACTTTCCGCAAGAACGGTGAAATACTGCTGAAAAATGCATCGGGAACGCCATTCGGAGATTTCGGCCATCCTCTCTGCGGGCAGGGAGGGGCACTGTATCAGGATACCGACGGCATCTGCTTTTTCCACAGCTGCGGAACTCCAGTCCAGGGCTTGTTCCTGTGCAGGAACGGGACCGATGAACTTATATTCAACACCAATGGCGGCACAGTGCTGGATGCCGGCTTTGCGCTCGGAGAAATAGCCGCCGTTTACAGCAGGGACGGGCAGTGCTGGCTGCGACGGGGCGGCGCATCGGACGGAATGGAAACTGAAATCAGCTTTCAGAAACAGCTGCACTGGATTTCTCCAGGCATCCACTTATGGAACGGCCGGATTCTGGTTTGCGGCTGCACAGAAGTGGTTAAGACCGGCATGCTGTACACGATAGGGCTGCTTCCAGACAGCATGAAACTGAGTGTCATAAACGGCAAGAACTGCATGGTGTACAGCGCAGAAGAGCTGTTTGTACTGGAACTAAGCCGGGACGGACCTCCGCTGTTGTTCTGCTACGGTACCGAAGGACTTTATTCCGGACAGGCCGGAATCCCGGTCAAGGACAGCAAAGATGGGATTTTCATAGCATCACCCTCATGCGGGAAAGTAGTTGACGGGCAGTTTCTGCTGGCAGTATCGCCCTTCCCCGGAGCCGGGCCACCGTACCTGCTCCGGAATGGCAGCGTACTCCTCGAATACGGGGTAAACGGCTATATAAGCGGGATAGAGGTCAGCCTCAAGCCTCCCAACTGATGGTTCGGGACAAATCTTTATTAACCTCGATATCTACGCATACGGTCTCGGGAGGGAGCAGGCTCTCCACATTTCCGGGCCACTCCATCAGGCAGA
>JAGAAU010000110.1 GCA_017615135.1 Bacteroidales bacterium
AACAAGGCCACGGCCGAGATGAAATCCCGCATTCTCAAGTTCCTGGAAGAATCCGACTAACCGGCCAAGAAGGAGATGCTCCGGGATATCCTCCACGACTACAGTGCATTCTCCGTAAGCACCATAGACAAGTTCTTCCAGCAGGCCCTGAAGGCATTCGCCAGAGAAATAGGGCAAGTGGCTGATTACCAGATAGATCTGGACAAACAATCCCTCATCCATGAGGCTATGGACCGCATTCTGGACGGGCTTTCCACCAACGATACCGAGGTGCTGGACTGGCTTCGCAGAAGCGTGGCAGAAGACCTTTCCAAGGGGCAGCGGGTAAATATCGAAGGCAAACTCTACGAGATGGGAGAGAGACTGATGATGGTCGATGCGGGAGAGGAGGACAAACTGATACGCACGTTCAGCAAGGATAATCTGGACAAGATCCGCGCGAACTGCAACGATATAATCGAAAGCTTTACGGCCGAATTGAACGATGCCGCCAAACTGGTAGAAGTGAAGAAGTCCAATTCCATAAAGCAACTGACCCCGTTCCTGGAGGGATATGGCACCAACGAATTCATCGAACTGCCGAAGAAAACCCTGATGGACGAGGCCGACGGAAGCAAGTTCACCGACCTTCTGACCGGGGACCGCTACCGTTGGTACTGCACTGCATGGCTTCTCCGGGAGATGTCGTTCAGTCTGGGCCTTGCCGGAGAGTTTTTCCGTTCATTCAAGGAACTGCTGAAAGATAAGAATGTGATGGTGCTGGACGAATCCAATACCATACTCAGGGATATTATTGCCGGCAGCGACGCCCCGTTCGTGTATGAAAAGATGGGCGTGCGCTACGAGAACTTCCTGCTGGACGAGTTCCAGGACACCTCCAACATCCAGTGGAGCAATTTCCTTCCCCTGCTGAAGGAAAGCGAAGCCTCCGATCACAAGAACTTGATAGTGGGAGACGTGAAACAGAGCATCTATCGCTGGAGGGATTCGGACTGGAAGTTGCTGGCGCACACGGTGGAAAAAGAATTCCCGACCGCAGAGGTGGAGTCGATGGACCTCAACTGGCGCAGCTGCAAGACGATAGTGGATTTAAACAACGAGTTCTTCAAGTTCGCCGCCAAGGCAATCGGGCACGAGGACCTGTATGCAGATGTGAAGCAGGAGGTTAGCAGCGACGACCCCCAAAAGGGGCAGGTGCGTGTGAGTTTCTGCGACAATGACAGCCAGATCCCTATGGTGCTGGAGTCCATTAATGATGCCCGTAAGGCCGGAGCCGGTTACGGGGATATTGCCGTGCTGGTGCGAGCGAATCAGGAGGGCGGCACCATCGCCAAGGCTCTCATCGAGGCAGGGATTCCCGTCATTTCCGACGATTCCCTCTCACTGCAATCATCGGTCATAATCCGCAAACTTACCGGGATTCTTGCCAACCACGAGAATCCTGATGACAAAATCAACAGTTATCTGGCTGAGAAGGAATCCGTCAAATTCCCAGATGAATACCATTCGCTGGTGGATTTGTGCGAGTCGCTGTTAAGGCAGTTGCAGAAGAGTGCCCCGGACGATTTCGCAGGCGAAACTCTTTATATCCAGGCGTTTATGGACGACCTGCGGGACTGGACCGCAGCCAACGGGAACGAACTCCGTTTCTATCTTCAACACTGGAACGAGAGTAAACTGACCATCAGTTCCCCCGAAGTCAGTTCCGCCGTGCGCATAATCACGGTGCATAAATCCAAGGGGCTGGAGTTCCCTTATCTAATCTTCCCCTATGCCAATAAAGTGGGATTCTATAAGGCCGGATGGCGCTGGTGCCAACTCGATACCAAAGGTACTCCCTTCATTCCGGAGGCAGAGGGGCTCTATCCGGTGGAGCTGAAAGAATCTGCCGCCAACACCTTGTTCTCTGCGGATTTCCAGGCCGAAAAGGATATGCAGCTGGTGGATAACATCAATGTGTTCTATGTGGCACTCACCCGGGCAGAAAAGTGCCTGCACGTGATTGCGGCTAATCCTTCCAAGAAGTTCAAGGATTCTCTGAAGGGCGAGCCTGATTACAAGGATTTTTCGCAACTGCTCTATAGTTTCTGCGCCCAGATGGATGACAGCACCCGCGGGGACAAGTATGATTTTGAGGCAGAAAGGAAAAGAATCGCGAAGAAAAAGGCCGAAGAAGCGAAAAAAGCAAAGACACCGCCCGTAGTAGTCAAGGATCTGCCCTACGCTTATAAATCTATTCCCATAGGAACCCGGCTGAAGGTTTCGGTGGATGCCTCCGACTTCTTCGGGCCGGACGGAGCCGTGGGCGCCGCGGCCTCCCCCAGGCGCAACGGCATCGCCATCCACGCCATCCTTTCCGCCGTGCAGACTGCGGATGAACTCCGGGATGCGGTGGATGGCGCCGTGCTGGACGGGCAGCTTACGCCAGACGAAGGTGAAGAAGTGTTCCAGCTGTTGTCAGTGCGCATCGCTGCGCATCCGGAATGGTTCTCCTCCAGGGGCCTCAACGAAACCGCCGTTATAAACGAATTCGGCGATGAGCGCCGCCCGGACAGGGTGGTGATCGGCAGCGACGGCATCACCATAGTGGATTACAAGTTCGGAGAGAGCACTCCGGAGAGCGACCGCATATACTCGAAACAGGTATCCAACTACATGAGTATCTTCCGTTCGCTGGGCTATAAGAATGTTTCAGGCGCAGTCTGGTACGTTGTTCCCGATAAATTGATAACTTTGTAGTCTGTATGAATTCCGCCGACGACTTTTCACGCCTTGAGCTGAACCTTCCGGCATGCACGCGCAACTACCGGTATTTCCGTTCCCTTCTGGAAGCGGAAACCAAGATGCTTGTGCTGGTGAAGGCAAATGCATATGGGCACGGAGCCGTGGAATTCGCCAGCATGATGTGGCAGGCCGGGGCTGACTATCTGGCCGTCGCGCTCCCCCTCGA
>JAGAAU010000111.1 GCA_017615135.1 Bacteroidales bacterium
AACTACTTTCCGATGCAGAACCGCTCGAAAATCCGTCCAAGGATGTCGTCTGTGGTGACTTCGCCGAAAATGGAACTCAGGGATTGGGTGGCGCTGCGTAAATCCTGAGTCAGGAATTCGTTGGCAATTCCTGAGCGGAGGCCGTCGGATACCCTGGAAAGGCTGTCTCTGGCGGAAACGAGCGCTTCGTAGTGGCGGAGGTTGGTAACGAGCGTGGCGCTGGCTGCATCGGGGAGGTCGCCGACACTTTCCACCAGCCGCTTTTTCAGTGCTTCCAGGCCCTCTCCGGTACGGGCGGAAATATCCAGAACGCCACCTGATGTGACATATCCAGCCAAACTCTCCGCCAGTTCCGCCGTCAGTTCCTCCGGACTCAGATTATATGTTCCGAATGCAGGATATTTGAGCTCCAGTATCCCATAACTCCTGTCGAAACGGGGAAATTCTTCCTGAGGAATCGCATCATAAGCGTCAACTTTGCTGCGCACCAGCAGCAGTGTCTGGGCAGGGGAGAGGTGCGATGTAATCTCTTTGCAGGCCTTGCGGAGCTCTTCCAGCGGCGACAGGCCATCCAGTACGCCGATTACTACCTGTGCCTTGGCCATACTCGCGTGCGAGCGTTCGATGCCTATGCGTTCAACCGCATCTGAAGATTCCCGCAGCCCGGCTGTGTCGATAAAGCGAAAACGGATTCCGTCCAGCACAAGAGTTTCTTCAACTGTATCTCGCGTTGTGCCGGGGATATCAGAGACGATGGCACGTTCTTCTCCAAGAAGGGCATTGAGCAGCGTACTCTTCCCTGCATTTGCCGCTCCGGCAATCACTACTGGCACCCCGTTCTTTATAGCATTGCCCGCCTTGAAAGAATCAGCAAGACGCGTGATTTCTGTGCGGGCAACATCCAGCAGGCTATTTAATTTTGCCCGGTCGGCAAACTCAACCTCCTCCTCGCTAAAATCCAGTTCCAACTCCATCAGGGAGGCAATTTCCACGAGACGGTCCCGCAGGGAACGCAATTCTTCTGAATACTGCCCGCGCAGCTGGTTTGAAGCAATCCGGTGCGCAGCGGCAGAATCGGCAGCTATCACATCAGCCACTGCTTCCGCCTGTGCGAGGTCCATTTTGCCGTTGATAAATGCGCGGCGCGTGAATTCTCCCGGCCCTGCGGCACGGCAGCCGGAGTCTGCCAGCAGTTGCATGATGCGTGAAACGATGAAAGGAGAAGCGTGGCAGCAGATTTCCGCGCTGTCTTCACCGGTATAGGAATGCGGAGCGCGAAAAATACTGACCAGCACCTCGTCCACATCGGGAATCTCGCCGAATTTGATGCGATAGCCTTCAGAAGATGATGCCGTTCCGGCACGGAAACGAACTACGGTATCGACCGCCGCAAAGCATCCGGGACCGCTTACGCGAATGATGGCAATCGCTCCGCCGGAACCAGTAGCAGGAGCACAGATGGTATCGTTAAACGAACTTATGTCCATCAAATAATCAACATTTTTTCAAAAATAGAAATTTCTTTGGTTTTTATCAACTATCTTTACACGCTCAAAAGAGCGTCGCACTTCAAGCGTGAGGTACACGTTTTTTTACAAAATGCAGCTTTTTTGAGCAAAACGGCGTAACTGTGGCCGGTAGCTACGTGAAAGTGCGGGGGCCAGAGCTGAACCGGAAGCTGCCTCTGGGCGAATTTACCTGAGCGAAGGAGGCACTTCCGGGCTGCGGGAGCGTAGAATAGAAAACAATATTATATGAACTGGAATTGCGAATACTTCAATCCGGAAATCGAAACCCTGGACAGGGCCGGAATAAAAAAACTTCAGTTGGAAAGACTGCATAATACTCTCGAACACTGCATGCAGTCTGAATTCTACCGCAATCGCTTTGCAGAAGCTGGTATAAAACCCTCCGACATCAAGAATCTGGAAGACCTTCGCAAGATTCCGTTCACAACCAAGCAGGACCTGCGCGACACCTATCCGTTCGGTCTGCGCAGTATCCCGCTGGAGGACTGCGTCCGCCTGCATTCCTCGTCCGGAACCACAGGTAATCCCACCGTCATACTCCACAGCAAAAGAGACCTCGAACAGTGGGCGAATGCCGTGGCACGCTGCCTCTGGATGGTAGGCTGCCGCCCGGACGATGTGTTCCAGAACAGCTCTGGCTATGGTATGTTCACCGGCGGCCTGGGCTTCCAGTATGGGGCGGAACTGCTCGGAATGCTCACAGTGCCCGCCGCCGCAGGCAATACTCTCCGCCAAATCAAATTCTTCACCGACTTCGGCACCACAGTGCTCCACGCAATCCCTTCCTATGCCGCCAGAATCTACGAGGTGATGTGCGAACAGGGAATAGACCCGCGAAGGGACACGAAACTCCGCACTCTGGTAATCGGGGCTGAACCCCACAGCGAGGACACGCGCCGCAGGATAGAGGAGATGCTGGGCGTCAAGGCGTATAACTCATTCGGAATGAGCGAGATGTGCGGCCCCGGCGTGGCCTTCGAATGTAAGGAGCAGAATGGCATGCATATCTGGGAAGATTACTATATCGTAGAAATCGTGAACCCCGATACCCTTGAGCCTGTACCCGACGGCGAAGTGGGCGAGCTTGTACTGACAACCATCAACCGAGAGGCTATGCCCTTGCTCCGTTACCGCACCAGGGATCTTACGCGCATCCTTCCCGGCGAGTGCCCATGCGGCCGTCATCATCTCCGACTGGACCGTATGAAAGGCCGGAGCGACGACATGATTATCCTGAAGGGAGTGAACATCTTCCCCATACAGATAGAGCAGGTGCTGATGCAGTTCAAGGAACTTGCGAGCGATTATCTCATTACCCTGGAAACCCGCGACAACAACGATACCATGCGGGTGGAAGTGGAAATGAAGAATGTTAATCTGGACGATTATGCAGCTCTCCAGGCGCTCGAAAAAGCTATCCGCTCAAGACTGAAGGATGAAATCCTGATTACCCCGGAAATAAGGCTGGTACCAAAAAACAGCCTCCCCAAATCTGAAGGGAAGGCTGTAAGGGTTAAAGACCTGAGAAAACAGTATTAGTCTCTCGAGGAAACCTTGTTCATATTGTCGAGCAGGGTTTCGTTGGTCTTATACTCGTCCATAAGGCGGGTCATGAAGTTCATGGCCTCCACCGGTGTCATCTCCGCAATAAGCTTTCTCATAATCCAGATGCGGGCTGCAGTGCTCTTATCCAGCAGCAGGTCGTCGCGACGGGTACCGGACAGAAGAATATTCACTGCCGGGAAGATGCGGCGGTTGGAGAGATTCCGGTCGAGCTGGATTTCCGAGTTGCCGGTGCCCTTGAATTCCTCGTAAACGATATCGTCCTGCTTGGAGCCGGTCTCGGTGAGTGCGGTGGCCAGAATGGTCAGTGAACCGCCGCCTTCGATGTTTCTGGCTGCTCCGAAGAAACGCTTGGGTTTCTGGAGCGCATTGGCGTCGATACCACCGGTGAGAACTTTTCCGGATGCGGGCTGTACGGTGTTGTAAGCACGTCCGAGGCGGGTGATGGAGTCCAGAAGGATAACAACGTCGTGGCCGCATTCCACCAGCCTGCGAGCCTTCTCGATAACCATGTTAGCAACCTTGACATGCCTCTCGGCGGGTTCGTCGAAAGTAGATGCCACCACCTCGGCCTTAACGCTGCGCTGCATGTCGGTAACTTCCTCCGGACGCTCGTCTATGAGCAGCACTATCATATAAACCTCGGGGTGGTTATCTGCGATAGCATTGGCTATGCTCTTGAGCAGCATTGTTTTACCTGTCTTGGGCTGGGCCACGATAAGCATGCGCTGTCCCTTTCCGATAGGTGCGAACATATCTACGATACGGCAAGAAGGATCTTTCCCGTGACCGTTCCCCAGCAAATTGAATTTCTCTTCGGGGAAAAGGGGAGTGAGGAAGTCGAAGGGGACGCGGTCCCGGATGAACTCGGGGCTGCGGCCGTTTACCATCTTGATCTTCACCAGAGGGAAGTACTTGTCGCCCTCGCGAGGAGGACGTATTTCACCGGTGACGGTATCTCCGGCCTTAAGTGCATTCTGCTTAATCTGAGCCTGGGAAACGTAGATATCGTCAGGGGAATTGAGGTAATTATAGTCTGAGGAACGCAGGAAGCCGTAGCCGTCCGGCATAATTTCAAGCACACCGGTAGCCTCTACCGTTCCCTCATATTCAGGGAACTTTGGCTTCTGGGGCTGTTGCTGTTGTTGGGGCTGTTGTGATTGCTGCCTCTGCTGCTGTTGTTGCTGCTGAGCTTGTTTCTGCGCCTGATCTCTCTTTTCCAGGAAACGCTGCTTGCGCTGCTGTGCGTTTGAAATGATGTTTTCACTTTGTGTTGGTTCGGGCTTAATTTCGGTTTCTGCAGGCTGCGCAGGTTGTGCGGCTTGTGCCTTGGGCTTGCGCCCGCGCTTCTTCGGTGCGGGAGCTGGTGCATCGGCAGCTTTCTGTTCTACAGGCTCGGCTTTCTCTTTCCGCTCTTCTTTCTGCTTTGCGGGCTGCTCTTGTTGCGGCTGCGATTGCTGCTGCTTGCCCTTGCCTTCAGCGGTTTCCGCTTTGGGCTTACGGCCGCGCTTCTTCGGCGCGGGGGCCGGGGCTGCCGCAGCGGCTATCGCCTCGTTATCCAGGATGGCATAAGCCAGATTTTCGTCGTCTAATTTTTTGATGCCTTTGATTGAAAGGTCTTTTGCAATGGTTTCAAGCTCATTCCTGCTCATGGAACTCAGCTCGAAAAGGCTGTGTTGCATAAATGAAATATGATTTTAAAGATAGAAGCTGCACGCGGCAACTGTCAGATTTTTCTAAGGACACGCGAAGATAATACTATTTTGATTCTTCTGCAAATTTTTAATCCTTCTGAGGGACGTACAACCCGCGGAAAAGGACTATTTATCCCAGTAAGAACTGCTCTTCTTGAAGCGGAGGATGTCGGCCAGGGCGGCGGCGTTTGCAGCAATCTTGAAGCTGTAGCTCTGCCATGTTCCCATAGGCACCCACTGCACCGAAATATTGAAACAGTGTAAGTCGTAGGTGGCACTGAGCTGCGTAGTGGTCATCTTCATGGCAATAAAATCAAAGCCGGTAGATGCGTTGATGCTCAGTTTGGGGGTGAGTTTTATGTTTCCGCTAAGGTTCAGAGTGGAAGTGAAGCGGTTCTTCATCGTCATCTTCATAGCCTCGTTGTCGTAACCATAAGTGCATCCGTACTGGAACGAGAAATTGAAG
>JAGAAU010000112.1 GCA_017615135.1 Bacteroidales bacterium
CAAAAGGCAATAATCGGTGACAAAGTTACCCAAGGGGGTATCTTCTATCAATACATAATTCTATGTACTCACGTGTTTGGCTGTCTCGAAAACATATGTTATATTTGTAAGAAAGCTCTTACTTTTCCTACAGATGCAAATGAGAAAACACTGGCTCGACAATCTGCGCTGGGTAACCGTGCTCCTGGTGCTGTTCTATCATGTTATCTATTTCTATAACAACAAGGGAGTTTTCGGGGGGATAGGAGGCTTCGGCCCGTATCCGGAATGGCGTCAGTATCAGGATGTTGTAATGTACATCCTCTATCCGTTCTTCATGCCCTTGCTCTTTATACTGGCCGGCATCAGCGCACGCTACGCTCTGCAAAAGCACAGCGCGAAGGAATGGTTCAAAGCCCGCACACGCAAACTGCTGGTCCCGGGCACCATCGGCCTTTTTGTATTCCAGTGGATGACCGGCTACTTCAACACAATGGTGGCAGGACAGGGTGAAGTTTTGGCTGCTGCTCCAGGGCCCGGGAAGTATATTATGTGCGCGATCAGCGGCATCGGCCCGCTCTGGTTCATCCAACTGCTGTGGCTGCTCTCGCTGGTGCTGCTGATAATCCGCGCCATCGACCGCAACGACCGCTTCTGGAACTGGTGCGGCAAGGCAGGAATCGTGACTATCATTCTTCTGGGACTCCTGTTCTGGGCCGGCGAGCAGACTATTATCAAGAATCCACGCGCAGAAAGCCTGGACGGCCTTTACAACCTCTACAAACCCTTCTTTTACCTGGTACCCTTCCTTCTCGGATACTTCGTTTTCTCGCATGACGGGGTGCAGGAAAAGGTCAAGCGGGCCTGGATTCCTCTGCTGGCGTGCGCCATCATCTCCGGAGGCATCCTCATCGGCACCACCTTCGGGCAGGACAACACCTCGCCGCAGTACCTGGGCAGCCCTCTGAACTGCCTCTACGGCTGGCTCGCGTGCCTTGCTCTGATAGGCTGGTTCCAGGCGAAATTCGACCGCACGGGCCGCTTCGCCGGCTATATGACGCGCAGTTCCTTCGGCCTGTATATCGTTCATTATCTGGTGGTTGCAAGCCTGGGCTATATGATGAAAACGTACACCAACCTGCCTCCGCTGGCGATGTACGTCATCCTTACAGTGGCGGTCTTCACCCTCTCCCCTGTAATTTACGAGATTTTCCGCCGCATCCCGCTGATCCGCTGGTGCGTGCTGGGAGAAAAGAAACGCTAGTTCTCGAGTTTCATGAGTTTCTGAATAGCCTCCAGGAAATAGTAATCTGCATAGGTCAGGGGAATATCCACCCCTGACCATTTATGTAGGTTGGTGACTCCGTGCTTGAGGAGGAATCCTCCGTTCTCGCCGGGCGCGGCAAGGTACTCCGGAGAAGCCAGCGTGCCCACGATCTTAAGGGCCGTTTTGCGATAGCGCTTGCTCTCCTTGCCGGAGGTGTAAGATGCCAGTTCTGCCAGCGCAGAGGCGATTATCGCTCCCGCGGATGAATCCCGCAGCACAGGGTCCCCGGGGCGCCATTTGTAGACTGATGGATCGGGCGCGCCGACTGCATCCATGCCAAAGGCGTGCTTGGTGCCGGGGGCGTTGAAATCCCACTCCGGCACGCCATCCTTCGGCAGCATGGGGATGAGGAACGCCGCCACCTTGCGGGCCTGCTCGAGATAGGCAGGGTCCTTGGTTTCGCGGTACATCATGGTGAATCCGTAAAGCGCCCAGGACTCTCCGCGGCTCCAGGTGGATTCATCGCTGAAGCCCTGCGAAGTCTGCTTCTTCTCCACCGCGCCGGTTTCCTCGTCGTAGGCCACCACATGCCAGGTGCTACCGTCCGGGCGGAAATGATTCTTAAGGGTGGTATTGGCGTGGCTGCGGGCGATATCCAGATACTTCTCCTCCCCCGTCAGGCGATAGACCTCGCAGAGGATCTCCAGATTCATCATATTGTCGATTATGACCGGGAAATTCCAGCGCTTTCCGGGATTCCAACTGCGGGTGCACCCCACTACCGGACTGAAACGGGTGGAGAGCTTCTCCGCACCGGCCTTCATCATCTCCAGATAAGCGGGATCTCCAATCAGGCGGTATCCGTTTCCGAAACTGCTGTTCACCTGGAAACCGATATCGTGGTGGGTGTGCATGCCGATTATGCCGTCCAGCTTAGCCGTCTGGCGCTTTGCCATCTCGAGGATTTCGGGCTTGCCGGTGTACTCATAGACGAGCCAGAGCGAGCCCGGGAAGAAACCGCTGGTCCACTCGTTCAGCTTACCGTCTTTCGCTTTGCCATCTTTGAACGTGATGGGCATCTGCTCGGGCGAAAGCCTGGCATCCAGGCCGGTAAATTGGACAACGGCCCTTTCAAAAACCAAATCTGCAGTCTTTTTTATAGAGTTGCCGGGTGCACAAGCCGGAATGAGGAACAAAAGTGCGGTAATTAGCAGAGATTTCATACTGATATTCTTAGAGCAGTGCGCTGCTCTTGTAATTATCGGTTGTAAAGTCTTTAGGGCGGGTCATTGTTTCTGTTGAAACATTGCCGAAACGGTCGGTGACCTTGATTTCGAGCGTCGTGGTCGGCGATGAAGCCTTCACCCTGAACATATGATAGGTAAGGCAGGTCTCGAAGGTGGTGCCGTTGTTGGCGTTCAGCCTGGGCACCATATACGAAATGATGTGAAGTGGATCCCTCGTCCAGCCCATGCGCGTCACAGGCAGGATGCTGCCGGTTTCCTTCTCCTTGACCTCAATCTTCCAGGAAGGATCGTAGTTCCATATATTCATGAACACGTAATTGTCCGTACTGGTAGATACCCATGTGGTGTTGTAATCATTGAGGATATCGATGTGAGCCTGGTTGGCCTTGGGAGTCCAGTTTTCTGCAGTGAGGACTATCTGGTTGCGGTCATAAGAGCGGAACTGGTAGTCCAACGGGAAGCCGATGGCCTTGTACTGCCAACTGATGTTTTTCCCGTTGACTTTCAGAACGGTATATCCTCCGGGGGTGCCGTCCTGGCAGATATGGACTCCGGGAGTCAGGTGCCCGGTCCACCACCAGGTTGCGCAGACTGCGCCGGCGTTATGCTCGTAAATCTTGTCGGCAGAAAGATTGTCCACGTTATACATCTTATGGGAGTGCGCACTGAAGATATGCACCTCGGAGTATCCCTTCACAAGATCCTCCAGAGTCGAGGCTGAAGAGGCCTTGATATTGTAGGATGAGCCGCCCCTGGCGCTTCCGGGGTTGCCATATACGGCAGAGTGCAGCGTCAGAACCAGAACCTTGTCCTTGGGCACGAAAGCGAGGTCCTTGGCCAGCCACTCAAGCTGCTCGTTCACGATATTGCTGGCATAATCGCGGCTGTCGCTGGTGCCCGCTCCGCTGTTCTGGCATTCAATATCGTCCAGCACCACGTAATGCACCTGACCTACGTTGAAGGAATAGTAGGTGGGGGCCAGGTTCGCCTTGTATTCAACTACGGTATCGAAATCCCCGGCATAGTACATACTGTGATCGTGGTTACCAATGGTGTGGAACACCGCAAGGCCCCTCATCGCATTCGCATCGGCCACATACTCCTTGAACGAGTAATTGTGCTCCACCCAGAACTGGTCCCAGGTCATGTCGCCGAGAGTAAGGGCATAGAACTTTTCTCCGGAATGGGCTGCAATATAACTGTTGACATCTGCAGTGAACTTCGCGAACTGGCTTCTGTCTTCCGTCCTGTCGGCAAGATGGATATCGCCGAACAGGAGCATGGAATGATTGTCCTGTC
>JAGAAU010000113.1 GCA_017615135.1 Bacteroidales bacterium
ATGCCGAGGGTGGCACAGGTCCCGGAGGTGAGGGCAGAGCCGGCAATACCGGTCAAAAAAAACTACTGAATGTCCAAGAGTAAAGACATATTGCTGGGGAAGCTGAGGAATGGCGAGGAGATGAAGGTTAGGGAGCAGGTCTCCCTCACCTTCAGGCTGGCCGTGCCGGCCATAATAGCTCAGCTGGCAATGTGCCTGATGAGCTATATCGACGCAGCCATGGTGGGCAAGCTGGGCAGTGCGCAGGCGGCAGCCGTAGGCCTGGTGAGCAGCACTACCTGGATCTTCGGCAGTTTCTGCTACGGCAACGCTTCCGGGTTCAGCGTTCAGATTGCCCACAGATGCGGGGCAAAGGATTTTGAGGGGGCGAAGGAGGTGCTGCACAAAGGCCTGACCGGGACTTTCCTGGCAAGTCTGCTGCTTTGCATAACAGGTCTGGTCATAAGCCCATATCTGCCCTGTTGGCTTGGCGGAGGGGAAGAAATAATCAGCGACGCATCCGCATACTTTTTCATTTATGCAGCATCCCTGCCGCTGTTTCAGCTGGCTGTTTTTTCCGAGGCCGTACTCATTGCAAGCGGGAACCTGAAAATTCCCAGCATCGCCAGTCTGGCGATGTGCGTGCTGGACGTAGGGTTCAACGCCCTGTTCATTTTCCAGCTGGGCATGGGAGTAAAGGGAGCAGCGCTTGGAACCGCACTGGCAACTGCATGTGCCGGAATTTTCCTGCTCATCTATATCTTCAGGAAAAGCCCGGAGCTGAAACACAGACTCTCAGAGTATTCGCCGTCCGGCAAAGAGCGGTCGCACGGGATTTTCGGCACCGCACTTAAGATATCCTCTCCGCTGTGGCTCCAGAATGTGGTAGTGCGCGGAGCGTACATAATGGCTACCGTACTCATAGCCCCGCTCGGGGTTGTGGCAATTGCCGCGAACTCCTTTGCGATTATCGCCGAAGGCTTCTGTTACCTGCCGGGATTCGGCATGCAGGACGCCGCCACCACGCTTGTGGGGCAGAGTCTGGGAGCGGGCAGGCGCAAGCTGGCCAGGAGTTTTGCCTTCATCACCATTGGCTCGGGAGCGGCCATGATGGGAATACTGGCTGTGCTTATGTGGATTTTTGCGCCGCAGATTATGGGAATACTCTCGGACGATCCTGCAGTAATAGCTGCCGGAGCCAGTTGCCTGCGCATCGAAGCCTGGGCTGAGGTATTCTTCGGAATCAGCATCGTGGCATACGGGTGCTGCGTGGGAGCGGGCGACACCCTGGTGCCATCCGCCATCAACATAGTCTGTATGTGGGTAATCCGTATTGGGCTGGCCCTGCTGCTCATACCGCGCATGGGTCTCAACGGCTACTGGATTGCCATGGCAACAGATCTCACCGCAAAGGGGTTGATCTTTGCGGTGAGAATATACGGTTCAGGCTGGATGAAGAAACTTAACGCTGCTTAGCAGGGACGTTCTTCAGCACTTCTTTCAGGAAATCCCAGGACTTCTGCACGGAAGGAATGTAGGTGCGCTCGTCGGGAGAGTGGGGATAGCGGATGGTCGGTCCTATGGAAATCATCTCCCAATGAGGATACCTGGCTCCCATAATGGCACATTCAAGCCCGCCGTGAGTGGCCATGGTGTTCATCTTGCGTCCGAACATCTTCTCGTGAATCTCATTCATCATGGCTATCATGGGATTGTCGGGCCTGGGCACCCAACCGGAATAGCCGCCCGAAGTGCGGACCTTGGCGCCGGCAGCCTCGAAGATGCAACGGCACCTTAGGGCAAGCTGCTCCTTGGAAGCGTCTATGGCACTGCGCATCAGGGATTTAACGCGGAAGTGTCCGTTCTTTGTAGAAACAATTGCCATATTGATGGATGTCTCTGTGAGGCCGGGCATGCTCTGGCTCATCCTGATTACATTGGACGGGCAGGCGAGCAGGCTCTTAACAGCACTGAGGGCAACTTTTTCCTCTATATGCCACTGAGCCTTGCGCGCCGGAGCGACCACGGTCTTCATTGAAGGATCGCTCTCCTTGTAGAGTTCCTTATCGTTTTTGAAAGATTTGGCGACAGCCCTTTTTACGGCGACAAGTTTGTCTTCAGGTACGTTTATGACGGCTTCTGCCTCAAAGGGGATGGCGTTGCGCAGGCTTCCGCCGGAGAAACTCACGAGTTTAACTCCGTATTTCTCCATTACGGGTACGAGCGCATATGCGATGACTTTGTTGGCATTGCCTCTGTAAAGGGTGATATCCATGCCGGAATGGCCGCCCTGAAGGCCGCTGACCTCGAGTTTCAGAGTCTTGTACTCCCCTTCCGTGCGCACCTTCTTAAATGCGAAATCGGCCTCCAGGTCCAGACCGCCTGCACAGCCGATACAGAGCTCGTCTTCGTCTTCGGAATCCAGGTTCAGTAGGATGTCGCCTTTCAGCACACCCGCCTTGAGGGAACTTGCGCCTGTCATACCGGTTTCTTCGTCGTATGTGACCAGTATCTCCAGCGGCCCGTGAGCGACATCCTTACTCTCGGCGACCGCCATTGCGAGCGCCACTCCAAGCCCGTCGTCGGCCCCGAGGGTGGTGCCGTCTGCAGTAACCCAGTCTCCGTCTATGAGAGTGGTAATGGGATCGTTCAGGAAATCATGGCTGGAAGAGGCAATCTTCTGGGGAACCATATCCATATGCCCCTGTAGTATTACGCCCTTGCGGTCTTCGTAGCCGGGTGTTGCAG
>JAGAAU010000114.1 GCA_017615135.1 Bacteroidales bacterium
GAGTTGCAATGAAAACGGTTTCGTACTGTTTGATCATTTGTTTGTAATTAAAAGTAATAAAAATGCTCCTTACACGGAGCGGACCGCAAAGGTACAAACTTCTTTTAAAAAATCAAACTTTTGATTACTTTTGCATGATTATACAGATACCGTATGGCAAAAATCATAGCAATAGCCAACCAGAAGGGCGGAGTGGGCAAAACCACCACGGCAATAAACCTTGCTGCGTCTCTTGCAGTGCTTGAAAAACGCGTGCTCATCATAGACGCCGACCCTCAGGCAAATACCACTTCCGGACTGAATTTCTCCCCCTCTTCCGACCAGAAAAGGTCGCTGTACGAGGTAATGATAGGAAAGATCCGGCTGGAAGACGCACTGGTACAGACAGAGATACCCATGCTTCACCTTCTCCCTTCCCATATAAACCTGGTGGGGGCGGAGATTGAGATGCTGGGAGCGGCAGACCGCGAGAGCATCCTCAAACGTGCACTGGAGCCTGTGGCAGACAGATACGATTACATAATAATGGATTGCGCCCCGTCGCTCGGGCTTATTACCGTAAACGCACTTACTGCGGCAAATTCCGTCATTATCCCAATTCAGCCGGAATTCTACGCGCTCGAGGGCCTTGCGAAACTGCTGCAGACCCTTCGTTTGGTGCAGGGAATGGGCAATTCCGCCGGCGGCCCAAACCCGGAACTTCAGATCGAGGGTTTTGTGGTTACCATGTTCGACGGCCGCACCAAGGTGCATGCACAGGTGGTGAACGAACTGAGGGAGCACTTCGGAAATATGGTGTTCAATACTATAATTCAGCGCAATATACGTCTCAGCGAGGCTCCTTCCCACGGCAAACCCGTAATACTTTACGACAGCGTGTGCAACGGCACCTCCAACTATCTGAATCTCGCACGCGAGGTTCTGGAGCGCAATTCAGATAAAAATTAGCTTATGGCGAAAGAGAAACACGGTCTTGGAAAGGGGCTGGGCGCCCTGCTGGGAGAGATGCCTGAAGATGCAGGCGCAAGGCAGCCCGTAGAGTACGTCAACAAGGAAGTGGCATCCGGAACGCCGGTGCGTGACAATTCGGACGTGCTGCGCATACCTCTGGACCTCATAGATCCCAACCCGTATCAGCCCAGGATGGAATTCGACCCGCAGGCGCTCGAAGACCTGGCCGCATCTATCCGCAATCTTGGAATTATCCAGCCTATCAGCGTGCGTGCTGTGGCCGGTGGCAGATATCAGATTATCAGCGGCGAACGGCGCTGCAGGGCCTCCAGGCTCGCAGGCCTGAACCTCATTCCTGCCTTCGTGCGCGATCCGTCGGAAAGCGGCATGCTGGAGATGGCCCTCGTGGAGAACATCCAGAGGGAGAATCTGGACCCGATAGAAACAGCACTGAGTTTCCAGCGGTTGATGGACGAGTGCTCCCTTACCCAGGAGCAGATGGCGGAAAGGGTTGGCAAGAAGCGCGCATCGGTGGCGAACAGCCTGCGTCTGCTGAAACTGCCCCCGAAACTGCAGCACGACATCAAGCTGGGGCTCCTGAGCGTGGGGCATGCAAAGGTGTTGCTCGGGCTCGACGACGAAAAACTGCAGGAGCAGCTCTGCGACCTTGTGATTGCCAAAGACCTTTCAGTGCGCCAGCTGGAAGAAAAGGTACACAACATTCAGGCAGGGCCCGCACTGCCGGTCAATCCGCCCCTTCTGCCAGATGAATATTACAGGGTGATAGACCATATGGGCAGATTCTTTACCAAGGATGTAGCCGTCAAGCGTTCAGGCCATGGAAAAGGCACCCTGACCATCCACTTCAGTTCAGATAACGAGATAAAGTCCTTCCTGGACGCATTGGACGGAATTCAGGCCTGACATGAAGCGGCGGAAACTGCATATCTTCCTTCTGGCTGTACTGCTGATAGAGGCGGTATCTTCCGTCGGGCTTCATGCACAGTTCAAGGAGAATGCATTCTCCCAGAGTTACAACGACGACAAGGCTTCCCCTAAAGACAGCACGGATGTGGTGTTCTCCTTCAAGGAGTACTTCGGAGGTCTGGCCCACAAGAATACCATCAAGGTGGGAACCTCCTTCGCCCCTTCCCTTATACTGCTTGGCGGGCAGCAGATTTACAACCGCCAGTACTGGAAACTCCCCATAGTGTACGGAGCTACGCTGGCCCCTCTCGGAGCCGGTGTGTATTACCATCTGACCGGGCGTCAGGATATCAGCAAATGGTGCTGGATAGGCGCCGGAGTGGCATATTGGGGCACTCTCCTGGACGGCGTAATCTGCTACAAGCCTGATAAATTTCCCCAGGCCGGGAAGGCCACCATCTACTCGATTCTCTGCCCGGGAGCAGGCCAGATTTACAACAAGGAATACTGGAAAGTGCCCATATACGTGGGTGGAATGGTGGCTGCCGGCTACTTCTGGTCTACCAACAGCATCCAGTATGAGCGTTACCGTCGCATATACAAGGAGGCAAACGACCCGGAAGTGCCCTATACCGGCCCCATTTCTTCCAGTACGGCCCTCTATTACCGCGACGTTTTCCGCCGTTACCGGGATTATTCCATACTGGCGTTCTTTGCAGTCTATCTGCTGCAGATAATAGACGCTAACGTATTTGCGTACATGCACGATTTCGAGATGTCGGACGATCTTTCCATGTCCATCTCTCCAACCGTTATCGGCACGGACATGAGTTTTGCGATGAACAATCCCTCCCCGGCGGTAGGTGTGGGGCTGAACTTTAGATTCTGAGGCAGTCATTATGAATATCCGGTACTACATATTATCAGCTGCAGTTTTTGCCCTGATGCTCCTTTCTGGCGGGGCATCGGCGCAGAAGGCTGTGAAAGACAATAACGACCAGTTGAAAGCCCTGCAGGCAAGGGTTGATTCCCTGCAGGCCCTGGTAGACAGTCTGAGGCGCTTCCGCACGGAGGAATCGGAGGCCATAAGCGTAATAATGGAAGACCGCAGCCGGCCGGATATGCCTCTTGAAGACTCTGACAGCCTGTATGCCCAATGGTGTCGGAATCTTATGACGGCAGATGCAGAAGTGCCGGAAAACCTGGATTCTGCGCGCTTTACTTCCAGGGTGAGCGACGAAGTGCTGATGGAAAGGCTCAAGGCAATGAACCCCTTCTTTACCCTGCCTTTCAACAACACGGTAAAGAATTACATGATACTGTATTCCGAGAAGCGCAGCAAATCCATGGCCCGCATGCTCGGACTCAGCAGTTATATAATGCCCACCATTGAGGAGACATTCAACCGTTACGGGCTTCCCCTGGAGCTTAAATACATGGCGGTAATCGAGTCTCAGCTCAATCCGCTGGCAGTATCCAGGGTTGGGGCTAAGGGAATGTGGCAGTTCATGTACAAGACTGCCAGAATCTACAACCTGGAAATCACTTCTTTCGTGGATGAAAGGCTGGATGTGGTGAAGTCCTGCGATGCGGCCGCCCGTTACCTTCGGGATGCGTACCGGGTGTTCGGAGACTGGTCCCTTGCCATCAGCAGCTATAATTGCGGCATGGGAAATGTGCAGAAGGCCATAAGACGGGCCGGGTCCAGGAATTTCTGGGATATCTATCCCTACCTTCCTTCAGAGACCAGGGGCTACATGCCCGCATTCGTCGGCGCATATTATGCCTTTACCTATTATAAAGATTACGGGCTGGTTCCGGCCGATATGGGAATGCCGCCCCAGACCGATACCTTCCACATTAACCGTAACCTTCACTTCAAGCAGATAAGCGAGGTTGTGGGAGTTCCTGAGACCGATATCCGGGCGCTCAATCCGCAGTATGTCCATGAGATTATCCCAGGCAGCCAGCATCCATACGTGCTTACTCTGCCGTATAACTGGAGTTCCGCGTTCATAGACGCCATCCCCGATTCACTTTACTCCCACAGAGCATCAGAGCTCCTGTCCGACAAGATTATGAAAGGGGAGGACAATATCAGCCCGAAGGGTGGGGTGAACCATAAGGTGAAATCCGGGGAAACCCTGAGTAAGATTGCCTCCAGATACGGGGTGAAGGTAGATCAGATACGCAAATGGAACGGTTTGAAGAGCGATGTTCTCCGCGTAGGCCAGGTGCTCTATATAGGTTCCTATGCCCCCGGAAAGACTCCTGTCAAGGGCAGTTCAACAGATTCCTACTCTGTTTATATAGTAAAGAAAGGGGATACCCTGTCCAGCATAGCATCCAAGTATCCGCGAATGACGGCAAAGAGGCTGATGGAATACAATAAGATTTCGTCCAACATCGTAGTGGGACAGAAAATCAAAATCCCTAAAAATTAAGCTTTTCTTCGAAGAAGGCGGTAATCTTGGAATTCATCTGGGCCCTCCAGATGCCGTGTACGTTGTGCTCTGAAAGGGGATACGGGAAGTAGTCCGGCAATTTCCCCTCCTTTACGCAGTTCTGGATGAAACTCAGGGAATTGATGTTCAGAACAGTGTTGTCCAGCTGCCCCTGCATTATGAGGAGGCTGCCTTTCAGCCTGTCTGCCTTGTCCTCGAGCCGTGTA
>JAGAAU010000115.1 GCA_017615135.1 Bacteroidales bacterium
CCTGGAAATTCACAGTCCCGGGGAATAAAACACTTGAATATGGATAAGAAAAAGAAAGTTGTTGTAGCGTTCAGCGGCGGGCTGGACACTTCGTACACGGTTATGTACCTCGCAAAGGAAATGGAATATGAGGTATATGCGGCCTGTGCCAATACGGGAGGATTCAGCGCAGAGCAGCTGCGCATCAACGAAGAGAACGCGTACAAACTGGGCGCAAAGGCCTATGTAACTCTGGACGTAACAAAAGAGTACTACGACAAGAGCCTGCGCTACATGATATTCGGAAACGTGCTGCGCAACGGCACCTACCCCATCTCCGTATCGTCTGAAAGGATATTCCAGGGCATGGCCATCGCCCGCTACGCAAAAGAAATCGGCGCGGACGCTATCGCCCATGGCTCCACAGGCGCAGGGAACGATCAGGTTCGCTTCGACATGACCTTCCTGGTAATGTGCCCGGACATGGAAATAATAACCCTCACCCGGGACCGCACCCTAACCCGTAAGGAAGAGGTAGACTATCTGAACGCACACGGTTTCAACGCAGATTTCACCAAACTCAAATATTCCTACAACGTAGGCATCTGGGGCACCTCCATCTGCGGCGGCGAGATTCTGGATTCAACCCAGGGGCTGCCGGAGAGCGCCTATCTCAAACAGGTAAGCAAACAGGGCGAGGAAACCATATCCCTCGGCTTCGAGAACGGAGAACTCTGCTCCGTAAACGGCAAGCGCTATGAAGACAAAATTGCCGCTATTCAGGCGGTAGAAGAAATCGGCAGCGCTTACGGCATTGGACGCGACATGCACGTAGGAGACACCATAATAGGCATCAAGGGCCGCGTCGGATTCGAAGCCGCCGCACCTATGCTTATTATAGGCGCGCACAAGTTCCTGGAGAAATTCACCCTCTCCAAGTGGCAGCAGTACTGGAAAGACCAGGTTGCCAACTGGTATGGAATGTTCCTGCACGAGAGCCAGTATCTCGAATCCGTCATGCGCGACATCGAGGCCATGCTGGAAAGCAGTCAGCGCAACGTAACCGGTACCGTTACCCTGAAATTGAGGCCCTACTGCTTCGAGAACGTAGGCGTAGATTCCCCCAACGACCTGGTAAAGAGCAAGTTGGGCGAGTACGGCGAAACCCAGAAGGGCTGGACCGCGGAAGAAGCCAAAGGATTCATAAAGATTACGTCCACTCCCCTTCGGGTTTACTACGGCAACCATCCGGACGAATTCATAAAATGAAGAAAACGAAAATAGGAATTATCGGCGGTGCTGGATATACCGCCGGAGAGCTGGTGCGCATTCTGGTAAACCATCCGGGAGCAGAACTCTCGTGGGTACATTCCGAGAGCAGCGCCGGACGAAAGCTCTACGAGGTTCACGGTGGCCTTGTCGGGGAGACAGACCTTCGATTCTGCGACAGCATAGACCTTGAAAGCATCGACCTGGTGTTTCTATGCGGCGCGCACGGCAAGAGCGGTGAATTCTGGGCTGAGCACAAGGCTCCAGCCGGATTGAAAATAATAGACCTGGCTCAGGACTACCGCGATGAATCCGAAGGATACGTGTACGGGCTTCCGGAGTGGCAGCGCGAGCGCATTGTCGGAGCAGACAAGGTGGCCAATCCCGGCTGCTATGCAACTGCAATTCAGCTTTCGCTCCTGCCCCTTGCGGCCAGCGGACTCCTGAAAACGGAAGTCTGCGTCAACGCTGCAACTGGCTCTACCGGAGCAGGCGCAAAACTCTCGCCAGGCTCGCATTTCAGCTGGAGGACAGACAATCTCTCCACTTATAAAGTGTTCACACACCAGCATTTGCTGGAAATCCGGCGCAATCTTACCGCACTTCAGGGCTCGGAAATCGGCGACATCAACTTCATTCCCATGAGGGGCGACTTTGCCAGAGGGATCTTTGCCACATCGCATCTCAACTGCCCTCTCTCCGAAGATGAAGCCAGGGCTCTATATAAAGATTTTTATACCGAAGCGCCCTTTACGATTGTGGGCGACAGCGACGTAAGCCCTTATCTCAAACAGGTAGTAAATACCAACAAGGCCCTTATCTGCCTGGAAAAGCACGGCGATAAACTGGTAATTACCACTGCGATAGACAATTTACTCAAGGGAGCGTCCGGGCAGGCCGTGCAGAACATGAACCTGATGTGCGGCTATGACGAGACCGCCGGCCTGAAACTGAAAGCTTCTGCATTCTGATGGAACTGTTCAAAGTATATAAACTCTGGGATATCGAACCTGTGCGCGGCCTGGACACCACGCTCTGGGATGCCAACGGACAGGAATATACAGACCTGTACGGCGGCCACGCGGTAATCAGCGTAGGCCATTGTCATCCGCGCTATGTTGCAGCCCTCGAGGCTCAGCTGCACAAGCTGGGATTCTACTCAAATGCAGTGCAGAACAGCCTGCAGAAGACACTGGCTCAGAAACTCGGACGAATCAGCGGTTACGACGACTACTCCCTCTTCCTCTGCAACAGCGGTGCTGAAGCCAACGAGAATGCTCTGAAGCTCGCGTCGTTCTCTACCGGAAGGGCAAAGGTACTTGCCTTCAAGGGAGCCTTCCACGGCAGAACGTCCGGAGCGGTGGGAGTTACCGACAATCCCAAGATCCGCGCTCCGTTCAACAACAA
>JAGAAU010000116.1 GCA_017615135.1 Bacteroidales bacterium
TACTGTAGCGCTTACCGGCACCACCCAGAGATTTATCAACGTGGAGCTGGGTAAGCCCGGCGGCAATCCGCGCAGGGTGTTCAACATCTGCCATGTTATCCACATCCTTTCCGCACTGGTACTTTTCATCCTCACCGAGGCCGTAGGAATCTGGTACATACACAACTGGATAAATATTCCGGCAGAGAAGGCAGGCGATGCCATGTTTGTATTCCAGGTGAGCACGGTCGCCGCCTGTCTGGGTATCGCAAATGTCCCCTTCCAGGGGCTCCTGGCTGCGTATGAACGGTTCAGGGCCCAGACCATAATCGATACAGTCTTCATACTGCTGAGACTGCTTATGGTAGTGGCCCTGCTCTATTGTTCCGGCAATCTTCTGCGCATTTATGCGGTAATGATCAGCGGAATCAGCGTTGCAACCTTCCTGAGTTATCATCTGTATTGTTACAGGCGCTGGCCCGGGGTGGTCGGCTGGGAATTCGTCTCCAGCCTCGCAGAGTATCGCGAGGCCCTGTCGTTCAACAACTACAATTTGCTTGCGGCTTCTGCCAATGTGGTTAAGTGGCAGGGCGGGCATTTTCTGCTGAACCGCATTTTCGGCACTGCGATAAACGCCGCATACGGTATAGGCAACCTGGTGGGAAGCTATGTGGAGAAATTCACCGGAAACCTCGCAATGGCGGCCGCTCCGCAGATAATCCAGAGCCACAGCGGAAATGATACGGAGCGTACCCGGTACCTCACCAACACCGTCAGCCGACTCAATCTGCTGATAAATCTGATACTGTTCTTTACCCTGGAGGCAGACCTGGAGTTCCTGCTCGGCCTGTGGCTCAAAAATGTCCCGGACGGAGCGGTGGAGTTCACTAAATATACCCTGATTCTGGGGCTTGTCGGTTCCACTACGGTGGGAATCAATCAGACCATAAACGCCTCAGGCAAAATCAAATGGTTCAAGATACAATACTTCGCAATCTATTGTGCCGCATTCGTGGCTGCGATTCTGTTGTATCTGTATGCGGATGTGCCTGTTTATACCCTTCTTCTGGTGTATATTGCGGGAGACGCCCTTTCCAGGCTGGTTACAGTCCTGCTCGCCGGCAGGATTCTGAACTATCCGGTGAAGGAGTTTGTCGCGCAGGCTTTTCTCAGACCGGCGGCAGTAACGGCCATTATGCTGGGATATACCTGGTTGTACAGGATGGTCGGGCTGGAGGGCGTCTGGCCCCATCTGGCAGGTTGCGCGGTCACCTTTGTTACAGTTGCCGTACTTTGCTGGTTCATAGGGCTCACTCCGGGGGAGAGGCGCAATATCGGCTATATTCTAAGAGGAAAAAAGCCTGTAGGATGAGCGCTCCCCTGGTTAAACTCACACCGCCTTCTGCGGAAGGACCGGTACTGCTCCATGCCTGCTGCGCGCCCTGCAGTTCAGCGGTGCTTGAATGCATGGTTCAGAACGGCATAAAGCCCGTACTTTTCTTCAGCAATTCCAATATAGACACTCGCGAAGAGTACGACAAACGTTTTGCCGAACTCCGGCGGTATGCCGCCTCATTCGGAATTGAGGCCATTGGCGATGAATACGACCATAATGCCTGGCTGGAGGCCGTGAAAGGACTCGAAGACGAACCCGAACGCGGGCGCCGCTGCCTGAAATGTTTCCGTTACCGGCTGATGCGTGCCGCTGAATACGCCCGCAGCCACGGAGCCGCCTGCCTGACCACTACGCTGGCATCTTCCCGATGGAAGTCCCTGGATCAGGTTTCGCAGGCCGGTTCATCCGTCTGTGGCGACGGAGTCCTATGGTGGGATATGAACTGGAGGAAAGGTGGTCTGCAGCCAAGGCGCGCAGAACTTATCCGCGAGTGGGTTTTCTATAACCAGACCTACTGCGGCTGCGAATTCTCTCAGTTAGGCACTTCTTCCTTGGACCAGTTGTCTGTGCGGAAGGGAGCTACAGGAATGCCGTAGTTATTGAAGACACTGCCCACACACCAGTTGCGGAAGCAGTAGCGTACGGCAACGGGTTCAGGAATTTCTTCGCTCCAGACTTTCACGACGTTCCTCGGATTTGAAAGTATGGCCTGTGCGGGGATGAACTTTTTGTCTGCACCGGCAATTTCGAAGCCGTCCAGCTGCATTGCCATAGGGCTAAGGCCAAGTTCGGCATTGTTGAAGCTGATGAAAGCGGCGCCATCCTTGACTTCCATACCGGCGAAGGTGGGGGCGTTGGGGTTGAATCCCTTGACTCCATAGTCGTTAGCCAGTGCCAGCATGGCCAGACGCATGCCTACCTCACGTTTCTTGAAGGGGTGTATGGTGTTGCGTGCACCTATGTCTACAGTGACCGCCATTCCGCTGTGGGGGATTATTTCTGCTGCTTTCTGCTGGGCCTCGTACATGAATCCGGAGGCATAGCTGTTGTCTCCGTGAGAGCTCTTGTAGCCGTAAGGGGCAATCTGCACGAAGTAGTAGGGGGCGTCGGGAACCTGGAATTTGGTCCTCATCATATTGGCGTAAGCCTGCATCAGACGGATATACTGCTCTTCGCGGCCGCGGTTAGACTCTCCCTGATACCAGATCATGCCCTTGAAAGTGAAGGGGACCAGCGGGGCAATCTGGCCGTTATAGAGAAGGCAGGGCCACTGATGGTCTTTTTTGGCGTATTTCTTATCCCAGGGCTGTCCGAGGTAGAAAAGGTCGAATTCGCCGGGGAATTTTTCTTCAATCGTTTCCCTGTCCAGCCAGGTCTCGATGGTGCTTCCTCCCCAGCTGCTGATGAGGATTCCTACGGGGACATCCAGCTGTTTCTGGAGGAAATCGGCGAAAAAGTATGCGGTAGCGCTGGTACCGGCTACGATTTCCGGGGTGTGCTCATTCCAGCTGCCCTCGGTCTTCTCCACTACGGTAGTGGAAGAACACTTCCTGATATTGCAGATGCGCAGCGGGCGGGAAGTTTTTGCGCCGATGATGAAATCGGTGGCTCCTTCCGTCGGCTGGGAAGGATAGCCCTTCATTGGCATTTCCATATTGGACTGTCCGGAGCAGAACCATACTTCTCCTATCAGGACGTTCTTAAGGGTGATGTCGTCTCCGTCGCTTATTTTGATTTCATAGGGGGTGAAGCCTGCGGCGGGAGTTTTAACCTTGACAGACCACTTTCCGTCTGCATCCGGATCGACGATATACTTGGTGCGGGTCCAACCCGGGCAAACCTTGACGGTATTGCCGGAATCAGTTTTGCCCCAAATACTTACTTCAGTCTGCTGCTGAAGCACCATATTGTCGCTAAGAACAGAAGGAAGGGTAATTTTTGCCTGCGCAGCCACACAAATCAGCAAGGCAGGAACGAATAAAAGAAAACTTTTCTTCATGGATGCAAAATTTTAATAAGCCAAAAATCGTAAATAATCACTAAATTCGCAAAGTTTCACCTACATTATTGCAGTTATGGCAGGAATCAAAGGTAAGATAGCGCAGATAATAGGTCCTGTAATCGATGTCCATTACGAATTTTCCGCATCCGACGAAGAAGCGCGCATGCCGTCCATCCATGAAGCCCTCACAATAGACCGGGGCGACGGCAGAATGCTGATTGCGGAGGTGCAGCAGCACATCGGGGAAGACACCGTGCGTGCGGTTGCAATGGACTCCACAGATGGCCTGAAGCGCGGAATGGAGGTTCTGAACACCGGAGCGCCTATTTCCATCCCGGTGGGAGCGGCCGTTAAGGGGCGCGTGCTGAATGTTACCGGCGATTCCATCGACGGGCTCGGTTCGGTGGGTTCCGATGTACCCAGGCTGCCCATTCACCGCGATCCTCCCAAATTCGAAGACCTTGCCACTTCGCCGGAGGTGCTTTACACGGGAATCAAGGTCATAGACCTGCTGGAACCCTACCTAAAAGGCGGAAAAATCGGCCTTTTCGGGGGTGCCGGAGTGGGGAAGACGGTTCTTATCAAGGAGCTGATCAACAATATCGCCAAAAAACACAATGGATTCTCGGTGTTCGCCGGGGTGGGTGAGCGTACCCGCGAAGGCAACGACCTGTTGCGCGAAATGATAGAATCCGGCGTTATCCGCTATGGCGACGAGTTCAATAAAAGCATGGAGGAAGGCCACTGGGACCTCTCCAAGGTAGACAGGAACGAACTGGAAAAATCCCAGGTTTCCCTGGTGTTCGGCCAGATGAACGAACCTCCCGGAGCCAGAAGTTCCGTAGCCCTTTCCGGGCTTACCCTGGCGGAATCTTTCCGTGACGGAGGCGGCCCCGGCGAAAAGAGGGACATACTTTTCTTCATCGACAATATCTTCCGTTTCACCCAGGCCGGCAGCGAAGTGTCCGCCCTCCTTGGCCGCATGCCCTCCGCAGTTGGTTATCAGCCCACTCTCGCCACGGAAATGGGGCAGATGCAGGAACGGATCACTTCCACCAAAAAAGGGTCCATCACATCGGTGCAGGCGGTATATGTTCCGGCCGACGACCTCACTGACCCCGCACCGGCCACCACTTTCTCGCACCTGGACGCCACCACCGTTCTGAGCAGGAAGATAGCGGAACTTGGTATTTACCCCGCAGTGGACCCGCTGGAATCCACCTCGCGCATCCTGGACCCGATGATAGTGGGTCAGGACCATTACGACACCGCCCAGAGGGTGAAATACATACTCCAGCGCAACAAGGAGCTCCAGGACGTGATTGCCATCCTCGGCATGGATGAACTTTCCGAAGAAGACCGCCTGACGGTAGGACGCGCCCGTCGCGTACAGCGTTTCCTGTCCCAGCCCTTTGCGGTTGCGGAACAGTTTACCGGCGTAAAGGGCGTCATGGTGGATATAAGAGACTGTATAAAGGGGTTCAACATGATTCTGGACGGCCAGCTGGACTATCTGCCGGAGCAGGCCTTCCTGAACGTTGGAACCATTGAAGACGCAATAGCCAAGGGAGAAGCGATACTCGCACGTGCAAAGTAAATTCAATATAAGGATACTGTCCCCGTCGGAACTGATTTTCGAGGGGGAGGCCGATGCCGTATTCCTGCCTGGGACGGTGAGCCCCTTTGAAATGCTGCCCGGTCACGCCCCCATCATTTCCTCGCTGTCCGCTGGGGAAATAGTTCTGCACGGAGCCACTGAGCAGCGCTTTGCCATAAAGGGCGGAGTGATGAAAGCCGAGTATCCGGACGTTACAATCTGCGTAGAAAACCTGTGAAAGTCCTGAAGCTCATACTGCCCCTGCTGCTAAGCCTCATCGTCATGCCCATGCGGGCAGAGGAAGGCCTGGATATGCAGAAGTATATCTTCGGGCACATCGGCGACTCGCATGAGTGGCACATCGCCACCGTCAACGGCCACCACGTCACCATCCCGCTGCCCTGTATAGTTGTTGAGTACGGCGGGGTCCACTTTTTCCTGTCGAATAAGATGGAGGCAAATGGTTACACGCTGGATGCGGACGGAAAGATTGTGAATGTCGCTACCGGGGTGCGCCCGCTGGACCTCTCTATAACCAAGAACGTGCTCGGACTCATCCTGGACAGCCTGCTTCTGTTGCTGCTGATTCTGGGCGCCGCCCGCTGGTATCGCAGGCACGATCCGCTGAAAGACAAGCCCACAGGCCTTGCAGCCCTGCTGGAACCGGTGATAGTAATGCTGGAGCAGGATGTCATCAAGGACGCCGTGGGGCCGGAGTACAGAAAATTCTCGCCCTACCTGCTCACAGTGTTTTTCTTTATACTGATAAACAACCTGATGGGCATCTTCCCGGTTTTTCCGGGAGGAGCGAACATTACCGGCAACATAGCGGTTACCGGCGTGCTGGCAGTTTTCACCTTCCTGATGGTGAACCTGTTCGGCAACAAGCACTATTACAAGGATATAATCTGGCCGGACGTCCCAGCATTCCTGAAGGTCATTCCCATAATGCCCATAATAGAGATTCTGGGCACGCTTACCAAGCCTTTTTCCCTTATGATAAGGCTTTTTGCCAACATGCTCGCCGGCCACATCATGCTGCTGAGCACTATAGGGGTAATATTCCTTACCGCCAAAATGGGGCCGGTGCTGAACGGTTCCCTGTCGGTGGTAGCCGCCCTGTTCGGCGTATTTCTGGACTGTCTGGAGCTTCTCGTGGCATTTATCCAGGCCTATGTGTTCACCATGCTGTCGGCAGTGTTCATAGGTCTTGCCCATCAGAGCCCCGAACCTGAACATGAAAATGCAACCAATTAAATATCAATATTATGTTACTTTCTGCAACTATGATTCTTGAAACTGTAGCACTCGCAAAGGTGGGTGGAGCCATTGGAGCCGGTATCGTTGCGCTTGCCGCCGGACTCGGCATCGGCAAACTGGCACAGCACACCATGGAGGCATCTGCGCGTCAGCCCGAGATTTCCGGGGGTCTGCGTACCACTGCCATCATCATCGGCGCCCTTATTGAAGGTGTCTGTCTGTTCGGTGTAATCGTTTGTCTGCTCGCAGTTCTGTAATGTCTCTCATAACACCGGATTTCGGCCTCGTTTTCTGGATGGTGGTCATCTTCGGCCTGGTGTTTTTCCTCCTGGCCAAGTTCGGCTTTCCCGTCATTACTTCCGCAGTCAAGCGACGTTCAGACCATATCGAAGCGTCCCTGAAGGCTGCCCAGGAAGCCCGGGAGAGCCTGGAAGGATTTGCCGAAGAGCAGAAGAAAATGCTGGAAGAGACCAGACAGGAGAGGAACCGTATCCTGCAGGAGGCTGCCGCCGCGCGCGAACAGATAATTGCGCAGGCAAAGGAAGATGCAGCTGCACAGGCCAGGGCTGAAATGGCCAGGGCGAGGGAGGAAATTTCCGCCGAGCGCGAAAATGCCGTGCGGGAAATCCGTAACCAGGTGGCTCTGATTTCCATGGAGGTGGCGGAAAAGGTAGTCCGTCGCCAGCTCGAAGACACTCCGGCCCAACGGGAACTCATAGACCGTATGATAGACGAGGTTAACTGATGAATGCGGGAATAATTTCTTCGCGCTATGCAGACGCGTTTCTGCGTTACGTCCTCGAAACCGGGGGCGGAGAGAGAGTGCGTGTACAGGCGGAGCGGCTTTTGAAGAATCCTGAGGATTTCAAGGCCTCTGAGCTTGAGCCGGAACTGGCTCGCCTGGCCTCCCTGCTTGCGAAGAACGGCCGCATGGGCCTCGTACGGTTTGTACTCCGCGGATTTCTGGACAGATATGCAGAGTCCCGTGGGGTGATGCCTGCCCGGATAACCACCGCAATCCCTCTTGAGAAAGAGGAGGAGGCAGAACTCGTGCGCCTGATGGAAAACCAGTGCGGAGGCAGGGTTGAGGCCAGCAGTCAGACCGATCCTTCCATCGTTGGAGGGTTCATACTCGAAGTCGGCGGCAGCATTATGGACGCGAGCGTCCGCCGCCAGATGGAACTTATTCGTAAAAAGATTGTTCAGGATAACAACAGAATCGTTTAACCGATGTCGCAACAGAATACTATAAAAGCGAGCGAAATCTCCGAACTCCTGCTGCAGGAGCTGAGAGGAACGGACACCACCCCTAAATTCGAAGAGAGCGGCCAGGTGCTGACCGTGAGCGACGGCGTGGCCCATATTTTCGGCCTGTCCGGCGTTGAGGCGGGAGAACTGCTGGAGTTCGAAAGCCTGGTGAAGGCGGTGGCGATGAATCTCGAAGCCGACAACGTGGGAGCCGTTCTGCTCGGACCTACCGACAAGGTGAAAGAGGGTATGCGCGTGCGCAGACTCGGACGTATTGCCGGTATACCGGTTGGAGACGGGCTCGTAGGCAGGGTGGTCGACCCAATCGGCACTCCGCTCGACGGTTTGGGAGATATTAAGGGAGAAACGGTGCGTATGCCTTTGGAGCGCAAGGCTCCCGGGGTGATTTTCCGCGAACCCGTTACCGAACCGCTGCAGACGGGGCTCAAGGCGATAGATGCCATGATTCCCATAGGGCGGGGTCAGCGCGAGCTCATTATCGGCGACCGTCAGACCGGAAAAACCGCCATCGCACTGGATACTATAATCAACCAGAGAGAAGGGTATCTGAAAGGAGAGCCCGTGTACTGTATCTACGTTGCGGTGGGGCAGAAAGGCTCGACCGTAGCTTCCATAGTACAGACACTGAGGGAGAAAGGCGCGATGGATTATACGATAGTGGTTGCCGCCACCGCTGCCGATCCTGCACCTCTGCAGTATTATGCCCCCTTTGCCGGCGCCGCCATCGGAGAGTATTTCCGCGATACCGGCCGGCACGCGCTTGTGGTGTACGACGATCTCTCTAAACAGGCCGTAGCTTATCGAGAACTGTCCCTTATCCTGCGCCGTCCTTCTGGCCGCGAAGCCTATCCTGGCGATGTGTTCTACCTGCATTCCCGTCTTCTCGAGAGGGCCGCGAAAATCATTGCCCAGCAGGAAGTTGCGGAAAAAATGAACGACCTTCCCAAATGCCTTGAGGGCAAGGTTAAGGCCGGCGGTTCGCTTACTGCCCTGCCTATAATTGAAACCCAGGCCGGCGACGTCTCCGCCTATATCCCCACCAACGTGATTTCCATTACGGACGGTCAGATTTATCTGGAATCCGCCCTGTTCAACAGGGGAATCCGTCCTGCAATCAACGTTGGAATTTCGGTTTCCCGCGTAGGTGGCTCGGCTCAGGTGAAATCCATGAAAAAAGTGGCTGGAACCCTGAAGATAGACCAGGCCCAGTACGAAGAACTGGAGGCCTTCTCCAAATTCTCGTCCGATATGGACAAGGTTACTGCCATGATACTGGATAAAGGGCGCAAGAACACCCGCCTTCTGGTTCAACCCCAGTACAGCCCTATGCCCGTAGGGGAGCAGGTGGCCGTACTCTACTGCGGAATCAATTCCCTCCTCGAAAAGATTCCTATATCTTCCGTAGAGGCCTTCCAGGATAAATTCCTGGAGTTAATGCGGGCCAGGCACTCAGATGTGCTCGCAACCCTTGCCGCCGGAAAACTCGACGAGTCTGCCGAGGCGGCAATCCGTGAAACCGCTGCCGGTATAAGTATATAAGACATGGCAACTCTCAGGGAAACAAAGGACCGTATCGCTTCCGTGCGCGGCACGCTGAAGATAACTTCAGCGATGAAGATGATCGCATCTTCAAAGCTGCACAAAGCGCAGCAGGCCGCCGCTACCACCCGCGCATACCGTACCGCCCTGGAGGATATCTGCAGCAAATTGCCATGGCCTTCCGGTCAGGTATCAAGTGATGTTGATACAAATCTGCCGGTCGCTATTGTCGCATTTGCCTCCGACAGCTCCCTTTGCGGAGCGTTCAACTCCAATATCATCCGCGTTGCAGCGGAAGAAATCAAACGCGCCGGCGCCGGAGTAAAGATTTTTGCAGTCGGCCGTAAGATGGCCGAAGCGCTTGCCAAGCAGTTCCCCGAAGCGGGAGACGTAGCCGCCCCGATTTCTCCTGAATCTGACTATGATTCCGTCTCTGCCTTCGCAGACAGCCTTGCCGCGGCTTACAATGTCGGTGAGTATTCCCGTATCGTGCTGGTATATAACCACTTCGTCTCAGCCGCTTCTCAGAAACCTTTGGTAGAAGACTTTCTGCCACTGGCCCAGTCAGGGCCCTCCGTTCAAGACCAGACGCGTGGTTCAGCAGGCGAGATTGATAGTAGCACCGATGACGGCCTGTATCTGTTCGAGCCGGCGCCGGAAGAACTGTCGGCGGAACTGCTTCCCAAACTCATCCGCTTGAAACTCTATTCCGTTTGTCTGGACAGCTATGCCGCAGAGTGCGCCGCCCGCACGCTTGCCATGCAGCTTGCCACAGATAACGCACAGGATTTGCTTGCCGAACTCACCCTGGAGTACAACAAACAGCGCCAGTACAAAATCACAGCTGAAATTCTCGACCTCGCCGCCGGCGCCGAAGCCACGTTATAAACCACGGGCATGATATCGTTATAACGCCGGTCAGGTACGTCATTTTGCTCAAAAAAGCCCGATTTTGCGTAAAACAATGTACCCAGGGTACACCATTTTCATCAAAAACAAGGCTTTTTGACAATTTTTGTGACCCTGGGCTCCGGAAGCAGCGTTATTCGAATTCCGTGGTGGTGGTTTCGCCAACGGGAACGATGCGGCTGTTGTCTACGTAGTAGTCGCCATAGTTGTCAGACTGGAGTACAGCCTGATTCCCGAAGGGTTTCTGAATATACACCAGAATGCTCAAGTTGTTCTTGTCATAAGTAGTAGGCACGGTTACATTATAATTGAACTGCGTGTTGCTATTGGCGGAGGTAACATCGAAGAGGGTTCCGGAGATTGGTGACAGAGACATCCTTGCAGTGTTGTTGTGCACATAATCGTTGTGGGTGGTGTTCTCGTCGTAATCCGTCTGCGGACTTACGATGCCGTTCTCGAGCAACAGGGCTGTTATCTTATAAGTTCCGGCTTCAAGGGCGAATACATTTACGTCCACGCTGAGAGTTTGTCCGGAGAGGCTTGAACTGATGCCGACGGAAGTAGTTGTAGGGTAATTGTCCTCAGTCTCCTGAATGGCCTGTTTAATAAGGGATACAGTGTAAGAGATATTGTAATTTTTAATCAATGCCCTTCCGTCTACAATACCGGTAGGATAGCCGCCAATCGAATATTGCGACATAAGGGTAGGAGTGCCGCTGAAAGGAAGGTTGCTGGATGTAGCATGGAAATTGACAATATTGAACTTATCTCCAAGGTCGGAATGTACCTGGGCGAAAGATTTGTTCATTCGGGGGCAATAGCCGCACCAGGTCGCGGTGAAGCGCATGCCGAGCGAATGGTGTTTGAGGCGCTGGACAGAGGATCCATCTGCCTGGGTGACCATTACCGGGTAGCAGTTTTCGTCGCTGCATATTGTAATAACGCCCACCCTCTCGCTTCCGGTGTTGGGTTCCACATGGAAAAAATAACTGCATCCGAATTTGGGGTCTCCGGAGCTGCCTGTAACGGAAATCCAGTCGCAGGAGCTGGCGTCTACATGGGGTGTGCCAAAATAGGTTACGTCAATCGAGAATGATCCGCCAAGGGCTCCGATATTAATTTCCGAAGGACTGAAAGTCAGCTGGGGGGTAACCCATTCGCCTTCCGTATCGGCATTTGGCAGATAGCGGAACATTGCGCGCGACATGGCTACGGACGTGTTTACGTTGCGGGTGAATATTTTCCCGTCTTCGCGTTCAAAGAGGAGCGTAAAGCCCTTGCTCATGGTTGTAGGCAGGGTTATGAAATAGTAGTCCTCGCCAGGGATAAAGCTGCCTCCGTTTTCGGGAGCCAGTTCGATATAATCGTATCCTTCATCGATAGCGCCAACA
>JAGAAU010000117.1 GCA_017615135.1 Bacteroidales bacterium
GAATTTGGAAGTGTCCTCCAACGGAGAAATGGCGTGATTGATCTTCATTGTATCGAGGTTGCTCTTCTCGATCTGGATGCGGTCGCGCAGGTCTGCTACAGACATTTCGCGTGCTTCTGCTGCTTTCATTGTTCTTTCTCCATTAAATTATTCCACATAATCCCTGCGAACGACGAATTTGGTCGCGATGGGGAGCTTGTTGGCGCCCAGGCGCATGGCCTCGCGGGCGGTTTCCAGGGAAACGCCTTCGGCCTCGAAGATGATGCGGCCGGGGGTGATGGGGGCGACGAATGCATAGGGATCGCCCTTACCCTTACCCATACGGGTATCCAGAGGCTTCTTGGTGATGGGCTTGACAGGGAATACCCTGATCCAGATCTGGCCTTCACGGTTCATCCGGCGGGAAATGGCCTGACGGGCAGCCTCAATCTGCTGAGCGGTAAGCCAACAATTTTCAAGGGTCTTGATGCCGAAGGAGCCGAATGCGAGCTGGTTGCCCCTCTGGGCGTTGCCCTTCATGCGGTTCTTCTGTTCCCTTCTGAACTTGGTTCTCTTAGGCTGTAACATTGTAGTATTACTTTAAAAAATAATTTCCTAAAACCCTAACTGCCTGTTTTTCAGTGGATTAGCCCACTCCAAGGCAAAATTTAGGACTGCAAAGTTAGTAAAAATTTCTCAATTAGCAAGTCTTTTCTGAAAATTTTACAAACATTTTTGACGCGGAATCTGAAAGCTAACTGTTCGTTTTTCCGCCACTTACGCAACCCAGCCAAAAATTTTTCCCAACATTTTCGACACGGCGCCGCAAGCACATCCGGCAAAGACAGTCTTTGGACTTTGGCTTAAATTTTGATTATATTTGCGGCGTGAAAAAATTAGCAATCATACTGGCGGCGGTAACCGCGGCTTTCGCATCGGCACAGCAGCCCCTTCAGGCCCAGTCAAGGGCCCAGGAGACAAGCGAGCAGGTTACTACCGTAATCGCCCGCCAGCCAAGGGGTTATCCCATGTACTACGAGGTGCATGACGGAGACACCACCTTCTTCGATACCATAGACCCCATCTGGGTATTCCCCCGCGGCCGCGGATTCAAGAAAAGCGGTGACTGGCGCAAGGAATACCGCCTGGTATACAACTTCAACAAGATATATCCTTACGCACTGGTGGGCCGCAAGATGATGGCGCAGGTAGACAGCACCATAGCCGCGGACGCTACCAAGAAATCCGAGCGCAACCAGTACATCAAACAGGTAGAGAAAGAGCTCCTGAGCCTCTTCTCCAAGGATATCAAGAACATGACCACGTCGCAGGGCGTGCTTCTTATGCGCCTTGTAGACCGCGAATGCGGAATGAGCGCCTTCGACATCATCAAGGAATACGAAAACGGATTCGCCGCCAACTTCTGGCAGGTAATAGCGAAGGTATTCAGCCAGGACCTCAAGCTCCGCTACGACCCCAAAGACAGGGACGCCAAGATCGAGGAACTCGTAAAAGTCTGGGATTCAGGCCAGTGGGACCAGTTCTACTACTCGGTGTTCTGGGAGTCGCCCAAGAAAACGGTCATCAAGACCGAGCGTCTTCAGAGCGAGGTTCAGAAGGAATCAAAGAAAGGCAAGAAGTAGCGGTGTCAAAGACCGCGTGAGGCTCGCCGCCCCCCATCCAATCCTGAAGTATAATGAATCTGCGCCCGTCCGGGAACGTGGTGCTGAATCCGTCGTGGAAGTGCCCGAAGATGCAGAAATCCTCCGTCCGCCCGGCTGCGAAACGGTACAGCGGCTCGCTTCCGTCCCCTTTGAACTTATATTTTGAATGACGCTTGCGGCTTCCGCCGGACCATGCCCTGGCGAGCCGGTACGCTATCCAGGGATGGAGCGTACTGAACAGCGCCTGCAGCACCTTTGAACGGAACATCCTGAGAGTGAGGCCGTACCAGAAGCCCGACCCGCCCAGGGAATCCCCGTGCCCGAGACAGAACGACCTGCCGCCGATGACTGTTGAATAAGGCTGCTCGACCCTGTGGATACCAAGCTCAGTAAAATATGAATAGGTCCAGATGTCGTGATTGCCCGGGACGAAGTACACTTCTACGCCAGCGTCCATAAGGGCGATGAGCTCGGAGACTACGCGGGCGGCGTCTCGGGGGACGACGTCCCGGTATTCGTACCAGAAGTCCCAGATGTCGCCCAACAGCCAGACAGCCAGGGCGTTACGCGGTATCCCCTTGAGGAAGGAGACAAAACGAGCCTCCCTTTCTGCGGCATCCGCTCCGGTGCCAAGATGAACGTCTGCGACGAAATAGACCAGCGTGCGCTCCATCAGACGAGGAAGATGAGCACGAGCAGGCCGACGACGGCGCAATACAGCGCGAACCACTTGAGCCTGGCCTTGCGCACGAGGGCGATCATGACCTTGCAGGCGAACAGGCCGCTCAGGAACGCCGTCAGGAAGCCCAGCAACAGGGGAAGGACGCCGGTAGAAGAGGCAGCGAAATCGCCCCCTACAACGTCCAGGAACATTTCTCCCAATATGGGGACGAGCACCATGAGGAACGAGAACTGGGCCATGTTCTCCCGCTTGACGCCGCACAGCAGACCGGTGCTGATGGTGGTGCCGGAACGGGACAGGCCCGGTATCACGGCCAGCGCCTGGCCTATGCCGACCACGAACGCCTGCCAGAACGAGATGCCGTTACGCGAAGTGTTTTCTCCGCCAGCCTGGGCCCCGTCCGCAAGGGCAGCTTCTGACATCTTCTTCCGGGCCTTCCAGTCCGAGAAGAAAAGCAGCATTGCCGTAACGACGAGCGCCAGTCCCACGACAAGCATGGATCCGAAGGCGGACTCCACGCGGTCCTTGAGAAACACCCCCACTATGAGGACGGGGACCATTGAGAGGCATAATTTGGCGATATAGTCCGTCTCGTCGTTGTATTTGAATTTGAAGAGGCCGCAGAGGAGCTTCCATATCTGCTTGCGGAAAACCACTATGGTGGCGAGCACCGTTGCGGCGTGGACGGTAACTTCAAAAACGAGGTCTTCTGCGACCTCTACCCCAAGGAGGGTCTTGCCAATGGCAAGATGCCCGCTGCTGCTGACGGGCAGGAATTCCGTAAGGCCCTGCACCAGTCCCAGCACTATAGCCTGCAACCAGTCCATAACTATTTCTTGCTTTCTTTATCCTCGAACTTACCCATCACGGCGATGACTTCTATGACAATCCCGGCGAGTATGACGAGCGGCGCGGCCACGAGGCGGCGGAAATCGAACATTGCGTAGTTGAAAACGGCCGGGTCCTTGCTGCCGCCGCCCGTCATGAGGATGTAACCGGCTATCATGACTGTCAGGCCGGCGAGCAGGATCTTCAGTCCCTTCTTTGACATTGCCATCTTTCCCATGCTAATAATATAATTCTTCCTTATTGAGTGAAACAAGCCTGCCGACCACCAGGGACGTGCTTACGACACATATCAGGACGCCGGCGGCCACTACCACCGAAGCGACTATTATCAGCGACCTGGTCTGCAGGACAGAGAAAAGCTGGGGGAATTCACGGCGAAGCAGCCACAGGACGCCGGCGAGGGCGACAAGGGCGAGCAGCGACGAAATGAGGCCCTGCACCACCGCGCCCCTGACGAAGGGTTTGCGGATAAAGCCCCTGGTAGCGCCCACCAGCTGCATAGTGTGTATGGTGAAACGGCGCGAGAAAACGCTCAGCCTTACGGTATTGTTGATGAGTACGTAAGAAATGAACAGCAGCAGCACGATGAATACGCCCAGTATAAGCGAAATCTTGGCCAGATTGCTGTTCAGGGCCTCTACGAGCGACTGCTGCCACTCCACCTCCTGTGCGACCGGAGAAGCCTCCAGCGCCCTCTTTACGAAGGCGACGCTGTCCGGATGGACGTAATCTGCGTCCAGGGTGATCTCCAGCGAAAGGGGGACGGGGGACGATTCGAAAACCGACAGGAAATCCGCACCCAGCATGCGTTCCAGGTCTGCAGTGCCCTCCTCCCGGGTGACGATGCGCGAACCTTTGATGTATGGCAGCGTGGAGATGGATTTCTGGTAGGAAGCGGCGTCTGCGTCCGTGGCTTCCGGAGCCAGGATGACGGTGAGCTGCATGTTTTCCTTGAAGTAATCGGAAACCGCACGGGCGTTCACTATGAGCAGCGTTGCCACCCCGACAAGCAAAAGCACCAGACTGATGCTGA
>JAGAAU010000118.1 GCA_017615135.1 Bacteroidales bacterium
AGAGACAGGTAATTGGCCCTCTTATAGCCGAATACCCCGCTGTGAAACATCACCCACTCATGCGGGAAAGTTCCTATTGGCGTCATGCCATACTTCATCGCAAAATACACATTGGAAGTACCGCCACACCACTTCGGACATTTTTCTTTCAAACGGGCTACTATACTGTCGTGCAGTTCCGATGAAAAGCGCCGTCTCGTACCGAACTCCGAAAAAAGCAGCTGATGCGCGTTAGCAAGCTCTATTTTGGCGTCCAGAATCCGGATAGCCGCTTCTTTGTCTACGCTTACTCCCTTAAAACGGTTGCGCAGTTCAGCCACTATGGCAAGCAGCGGCACTTCATAGAGAGTCACCTTGTACAGCAGGTCAGTCACTTCCATCTGCAAATGCCCCTCCGTATCTAGATTGACGGAAATATTCTCCGGCTCGAAACGGAACCCGCGGAGCCATTCCCAGTAATTGCGGGGGATGTAACGAACCTTGCGGGTGACAAAATCGAATTCCTCATCGCTGAGCCTGAGTTCTCCCAGGCTCGCAATCTCACTTTTAAGCGCTTCCAGGAAAGATTCGTCGAAAATCTCGGCGGCGCGATCCTGAAACTTAAATGTCCCTTCCGCAAGGGGGTACAATTGGAAATAAGCGTTCGAAGTAGAGAACTTATACAGGTCTGTATCCAGAATACTGATTATCATAGTTGCGTGAAAATTTTCGTAAATATAGTAAAATATGTACTTTTGAAGTATGAATCGCGTTATTGTTGTAGTAGACGAGATCTACGATTTTATAGAGGGAGGCTCCCTTGCCTGTGAACATTCCGTAGAGGCAGTTGCCGCTACCAAACAACTTATTGAGCAAAACGCCGGCACACCGGTCCTTTTTGTCTGCGACCATCACCCCGCCAATCATTGTTCCTTTACAGCCCAGGGAGGCCCCTGGCCGCCGCATTGCGTAGCAGGTACGCACGGTGCCGAAATCCACGAACTGCTGCAGCCCTTCGTGCAGGAGGAACTTGTTTTCTATAAAGGGTGCAACCCTGAGCTGGAGCAGTATTCCGGCTTCGAAGGTAAAAATACTGCAGGACAGACTCTTGGAGAAGTGTTGGAGACGCTGGAACCGGAGGAAGTGATAATAACCGGCATCGCCACGGAGTATTGCGTTCTCAATACCGCAAAAGACCTGAAGAAAGCTGGTTGGAAGGTCATATTAGCAGAAGACTGCCTCGGATGGGTAACGGCTGCCGGCCACGAAGAAACTCTACGGATCTACCACAACAGTTAGATGGCCGAGCCATTTCCGGGATGCGCAGAATGAGTCTGTAGTGTCCCGGATTATAATCTTATTAGATTTAAGGGCGGAATCGCGCGGCAGAAGTATACGGATGCGGCCCTCGCCCAGCATAAGCTGCACTCCGCCGGATACCGGGAATTTAGCTGAAAGCTCCCTGAAAAGTTCCTTTGAAAGCAGTGACAACCGCGCTTCATTATTGTCGGAAAATACAATTTCCACCAGGCGTTTGAAGGGAGGAAGGCCAAATGACGAGCGCTCTGAAAGGAAGCCTGCAGAGAGATTCAGAGCAGCCTCCGGGGAGGAAAGTGCCTGAATTACCGGATGTGATGCTGCAGCGCACTGAAGCACGAGCGGCAATTCCCCCACCCTGCAGCAGAGCCCGACCAGGGTACGGAGAGCCTTTTCGTCCGTGCGGAAATCCCCTCCTCTAAAAAGGAAATCGGAAACCAGCAATGCAACCAGGGAATAAGGTTTGCGGGCTTCAGATTCGGTAAATGAAGAAAGCGGCAGCACTTTGAGCCTGGGTCCGGCTTTAGGAAACAGGGCACGTGCTTCTATTTCAAGGTCGCGACAGTCTTTCCATGGCAACAGCAACAGAACTTTGCCTCCGGCTGCAAAGCATTTCTCCATCCCTGAACGGAGTATGTACGAGAAACTGCCCGCCATTCCGTTTTTAAGCTTTTCTGCTTGGGTATCAATTATTTCAGGAGCGTTAAAAGTCAGAGGCGCACCGTCTGTACGGCGATATTTTCCGGCAGAGCAATTCAGCAGAGTTTCCAGAGACGGGAAGGCAGAACTCAGCAGCACCTTAGCACCATGCAGGGTTGCAAGATAAACGGCGGCGTCGCGGGCATTGAAATGAAGGCTGCCAAGGCCACCGGAGTGCAGCGGAGACTCTTCATCCTGCACTATCACCAGCCCCAGATCCGTCCATGGCAGAAATACAGATGCCCGGCCACCAGCTACGAAAACCCGCCCTTTGCGAACGGCAGCCGCCACGTCGCGCCTTGCAGTCGCGCTCACGGAAGAATCGTATATCAGAGCTTCTCCGGCATATTCACCGGCGCTGCCCGCGCAGACGAGGAGCACGCTCCTGCCCTCTTCGAGGGCCCGTCTCGAAAGTTCGAGACAGATTCGTCTGCGCTCTCCCGAACAGTAGAGTACCGGAGAATTGCTCCCGGCAAAAGAATCCAGAATCTCGGCAACAGAGGCCTTCTCCGCACTATTCAGCGGCTTTTTATGCAGCTCGGCCGCTTCAGAGGGAGCCTTGCGCCTGGGGCTGCGTTTCTCCGCCTGCGTACGGGTAGCGGGATAGGCCTCCCGGTAAACTTCGCCTATGGAACAGAGATAGTAATCGGAAATAAAGCGCCAGAAAGCTATTTCAGAGGGAGAAACCTTCTCCAGACCTTCCTCTACACCTTCTATCGGCCGCACTCTGGCAATATCCATATCGGGTGTAACCCCGGTCCGGGACACAACAGCTATATACTCCCGCCCTGCCAGTTTCACCCGCACGCGATCCCCCGTCTGCACGCCCTCGGGCA
>JAGAAU010000119.1 GCA_017615135.1 Bacteroidales bacterium
GGCAGGCACTGAAGCGAATCCGGCAGCTGGTCCGGGAAGAACAAACGGCAGTTATTGACATTGTTGAGCATCCAGCGGCCGATGGAACGGGCGTACTGCGGCTCGTACTTGACCATGGGAACGAAAGGCCAGGCCACATCGATGGAGTTCATAAGGAATGCGAAGCCGCCGCCGTCAGTCAAAGAGCCCTGCAGGCCGCTCACTTCGTAATCGCCCCAGCGCCCGGCCGTGATGCCCCAGCCCGTGCGCCCGTCGGCGGCTTTGCAGCCTTCGAACACCCAATCCAGCATCTTCGCCGTATCGAAATGGCAGCCCTGCTCGGCGTTCAGGCGGGCGGCCGTATAGATGCCTATCGGCAGCAGAATCTCGTAGAAGCGGCTTTCCGTCTGCGCGTCAAGCGCCTGCATCGCGGAAATGGCATGTGCGAGGTAGCGCGGGTCACCGTATTTCTGATAAGCGCTGTAGAGCACCCAGGCGTGTCCGCCCGCGGCATCCTGCTGCTTGGGAATCCAGTTATTGCAGCCCTGCATGCGGGCATAATCGAAATAGGTAAAATTGTAATTGCCAGCAAGGACGGAATCGGCCGCGGCGAACTGCTCGGCCACTGTGCGCTGGATGGCATCGGCCCCTTCCACATCGGGGAAGACCTCGCAGACGGCATAGTAGAGCACGTTGGGGAACACATCGTACCACCAGTCGCGCCCATAGCCGCCACCCAGCAGCGCCACCTGCGGACAGGTATTGTTCATCACGATGTTCCAGCCATTGTCCGTATTGAAGTAGTTCTGGGCCATCTTGACGAAGTTGAACCCGTTCTGGTCTGTCTTGTCTATTCCGTTGAGTCCGGCGCCCAGCAGCGTATGCAGGATGTTGAGGCTCTCGTGGAATTCACCGCCGTTGCGGTCGGGACCCTGGCGGGCATCTTTCATGGCGGTATACAGGCCGAAAGTAACCTGATCGATGTTCCTGCGCGCGCTGTCCAGCCAGATTACGGGGCCGGCAGGAAGTTCCGAATTGAAATCGAAGGCATAGGCGTCGAAATCCAGCGCCTTCTGCTTCCAGTCCAGTATATGGTAGGGCTGCGGGAATGCCGCCATCTGCTCTACGCGGGGAATCGCAACCTGCTCCACCGCAGGACCGAAATCAGGTGCTGCAGTGCAGGCGGCCAGCAGGCCGGCCACTAGAAAAATGCGTACTGACTTCATTCGGAGGCCTTTTTATTAATGTGACGGGCAAGAGGCAAAGACAGCAGCTGCAAGCCGCCTACAACGGGCAGGGCAAAACGCAGCGCGAAATCTTCAGAAATGAGTTTTGCCATCAGAATGAAGAGAATCATGCCGAAAGCACGGCCAGCGAAAAGTCCGACCTCATGGCTCATTATATAGGTATATTCGGTACGGTTCTCAATCTTGGAGACCACATCGATGGTTTTCATCATAGTCGGGAAGTAAGCGAGGTCGTAAACCGGCTGGAAGATGACTTTAGCGAGGATGAAGACGATGACGCCAACACCCGAGAAAAGAATACCGTTGGCAAGGGTACCGGCAAAGAATACGAAGAGCCCGAATCCGCAGATTTTCATACGGTCTTCAGGCTTCGCAAGGCGGCCCAGGACATACACCATAACGGCAGTAATAGCACCGCCAATTCCCTGAATGAGACCAAGCGAGCCTTCCCCACCGATAAACTTCATAATGAGGATGGCCGGCGCCGTTACCAGGAAGCCCTGTACCATCCCCTTGAGGGCGGCAAGGCAGAGCATTTTATTCCAGAGTGAATGGAAACGCAGGTAAAAGAAATTCGTATTCTCGGGCGATCGGAAGGTACCGCGCGAAAGTGCAATACATGCACAAATGGAAATCAGCATCGCAACTACGGTGATGCACTTATATCCAGTATTTACAGAAAAAGTCACACCCAGGATTTCCTTTCCGTCAACCAGAGCCAGGAACGCTCCAACCACGATAGGGATTACTATATTCCACCGAGAAAAGAAGAACGACTCGAAACCGAAGAAATAATTGCGGTTGCTATCATCGGTGGCATAGAGAGTCAGCAGATAGCGGTTGGTCCAGAAAAAGCCGGTGGCAAGTCCGATCAAGAAGCCGGTGGCACAAAGCATCGGCAGGGTTACGTTATGGATGAACATCATCACCATCAGTGCAACGGAGGAGATGAGGATACCAAAGGCATACAGTTGCTTGGACTTGAACCAGCGCAGCAGGAGGCCGTTCAGGAGCGATGTCATAACCACTCCAATATACATACACAATTGATACACTATCACCCAGGACGGGCTTCCGGTATTACGCATAATATATGCCCCCGCGAAAATCTCGATGAGCGGAAGCACCATCGCAAACAGCAGATTCGTCACCAATATGGTGCGGATGGCCTGCGGCTGCGATTTGAAGAAAGCGATTTCGCCTGCGCCTTTCATTATTTCTTTAAGGTATTAAGGATTTCATTGATGGAAAGTTCCGCGCTGCAGATAACCTCATCGGATGCGCCGTAGTAGATTTGTAGCGTATCTTCATCCTTACGGATAAGACCGTTGGTAAAGACGACATTACCGAAGAACCCGGTCTGCTCATACGGGGCGATGGGTTCCATAATTGGCTCCACACTCCTGGCCAGCACCTTTGTGGGATCATTCAAATCGAGAAGGAGAGCGCCGAGGCAGTAGCGGTTCTCTTTATTGGCACCGTGATAGATTTCAAGCCAGCCATCCTTCGTGCGGACGGGAGCGGAACCGGCTCCAACGCGCGCACTGTCCCAGCTTCCTGGACGAGTAGTTGCGATGCACTTGTGACGGCCCCAATGAATCCGGTCCGGCGACTCCGCCACCCAGATATAGTTGCCGCCGAGTTCAGGACTGCTCGGACGGTGGAAGGCATACCACTTGCCGTTAATCTGCTCCTCGAAAAGGGCACAGTCCTTATTATGAGGAGGGAAAATCATACCTTCGCGGTCCAGAGTTCTGAAATCTTTAGTATGAATCAGGCCCACACCTACTGCAACAGGCGAAACTTCGGTAAAACTCAACCAGTAGCCATCTTCCATTGTGGCCACGCGGCAGTCCTCTATACCGAAAGACTCCTGAAAACCTTCGCCGAAGATTGGCTTCACGTCAGGGTCCTCATAAAAGTGCACTCCATCTTCACTGCAAACAGGACGCAGATACGAGAGCGTAGTAAGATAATACGAACCGTTAAATATAATAACGCGCGGATCGCTGGCGTCGAGCTGAGGGTCATCCTTGGCAAAACGGAGAACCTCTATCTGTCCCTTATCATTATAGACGGGAAAACTGATTATCCCCTCCTCCTGAACAGGACGCTCCGCAACACGGAGAAGAAGCCATGTCTTACCGTTCATACAGAAAACTCCAGGATTAAGAAGACATGTGATTTCCATGCCGGGAATACACGGCTTAAGGTCAGAAGGACGCAAAAGCGGATTGTTCGGATTTCTACGTGCGATATCCATGGTATTTTGGTTTTAGTGTCTATTGCAAAGGTAGCCGATTGAGCGCCTGAACAAGTAAACTATTTCTACAAAAGAGTGCTCAATTTCATCAAAACAGGCACAAAATACCTATATTTGCAATAATAGATACCACATATGCCCCGAAGAATTCTCCTGATCTGCCTGCTGGCCCTGTCCACTAATATTACACTTGCGCAGCCTTCCGAGTACCGGATGCGTAACATCACCAACCGTGACGGACTTACAAATTCGTCTGTAAACATGATATATACGGACCATACCGGACGGGTATGGTTCGGGACCTGGGACGGGCTGGACCGCTATGACGGTGAACACATCCATTCATTTTTCCCTGCCGTAGACAATCCATCCACCATTTCCAACAATATTATCAGGGAAATGGTCGAACTTCCGGACGGGGCCCTGTGGATTGCTACCGACAGAGGGGTGGACCGATATGACCCGGATATGGAAAGTTTTACGCGCTACTTCCACGATGCCGTCGAAAACGCACCCGTAACCGAAAACAGTTTCCACCTTGCAGTATCCCCGGAAGGAGAAATCGTCACAGTAGTAGATGGACACGGAGTCTTCTTTCACAGGGACGGGGTTTTCGTCCGGGACACTCCCCTGAAAGCCGGGCATATACGTCATATCGACATTGACAGGCAAGGCCGCCTGTGGATGCTTTCGTCCGATGGCAGCATCATCTGCGATGGCGATATCCTCTCAGGTGGAGCGCTTTTTACGTTTTACGACCGAAACTCGGACCAGGTCTGGATACAGGATGCTACCGGATACCACGCTTTTAGAGATGCCGATTTCCATGCTGCAGTAAGTTCAAGGATAAACGCCGCAGCCAGCGACGGCAGATATCACTATCTGGGCACCCAGAATGGCCTGTTCCGCCTGAATATCTCTTCCGGAGCGCTGGATTGCCTGCTGCCTGACGTACCGGTACTCTCAGTAAGCTGCGGAATCCAGGATATAATCTGGGCCGGAACCGATATGCAAGGGGTGTGGCAACTCTCCAAATCGCCTTACGACCTGGGTGCAAGGACTGGTATTTTCGAGGGAAATGCCGTACGCTGTTTTATTCAGGACCCCTCTGGACGCCTTGCTGTAGGCACGAAAGGCTCCGGTATTTTCCTTTTCGCACCGGATACCCGCCTGACCGGACGGCTCACGACAAAAAACGGCCTGCTGAACAATTCCATCTATTGCATGGAAGATGACGGGGAGGTCATCTGGATAGGCAGCGACGGTACCGGCCTGAATTATCAGGACAAGAGCACGGGGCGCATACACACCCTATCCCTTCCGGATTCACTTCAAATTTCGTCCGTATATACAATCAAAGCCCAGGGAAGGGATTCGCTGTGGGCGGGAACCGGAGGAAGCGGCCTGTTTCTGCTTCTTCTGGAACGGAACCAGGACCGCATCCGCGTGACAGGCAACAGGCACTACACTCCGCAGCAGTTGGGAAGCGGAATGGTTTACAGTCTACTGCCTTCCTGGCACGGTTCGATGTTCGTCGGCACCCGTGGAGCAGGGCTGCAGATCGTCAGGAAGGAGACGGGAGAACTTTCCCGCCTACGGAGTGACACGGATGACGATATACTCTGTCTTGCGCGCGGAAGCGACGCTGCTCTGTGGGTCGGGACCAGCATGGGATTATACCGTTACGGTGACAACTGGGAGGAGGTTACCCGCTATTCCATGGAAGACGGACTTCCAAGCAACACAATTCACGGCATCCTGGAAGATGACAACGGGGAAATTTGGGTGAGCACAAACAACGGAATGGCCCGTATCCGGCACAACAACAGCTATGTCTTCAGTTATGACGTAACGGACGGCCTGCAGGACAACGAATTTTCAGACGGCGCCTACTACAGTTACGGTGGCTGGTTCTTCTTTGGCGGCATCCACGGATTCAACGCGTTCGATCCGCTGAAGGTGGGTAAGGCTTCCTTTATGCCGAACCTGGTTCTTGACAAATTTTACATAGATAACGAGCAGCAGTATTTAAAACCCTTGCTCGTGCAGGAAAAAGGCGCCCCCACTCTACGGCTGGATTCCGGTAACCGCTCCCTAAGCTTCCATTTCGTACCTGTAGATTTCCTGGGTGCAGAGAGTTGCGAACTCGCCTATCGGATGCGGGGGCTTTCCGATGAATGGGTCCGTCTCGGCAATTCCCACGTCGTAGCCTTCTCCAACCTTCCCCCAGGCGAATACACCCTTGAAGTCCGCAGTTCCAATGAGGACAAACAGTGGTCGGATGACATTTTCACCATCAGGATTCACAAGACGGCCCCCTGGTGGCGGTCCGATCTCGCCATCGCCCTTTATATCCTGGGGACGCTACTGGTCCTGCTGGGTATGGCTGCCCTCTTCCAGGGACGCATCAAACGGCAGCGCGACACGGCCGTCCACGAGGCAAAACTGGACTTCTTCACCAATATCGCCCACGAATTTTCCAATACTTTGACACTTATTTACGGCCCCTGCCAGGCGCTCCGTCAATCCGGAAACCTGAGCGGCACGGAACAGCAGTACCTTGGCAGCATCATTTCCAATTCCGACAGGATGCGAAATATGATGCAGCAACTCATCAGTTTCCGCAAGGCCGAAACAGGACACCTGCGCATCCATATCGGCAAAGTGGACATGGTGGCGCTCGTCGCACAGGTATCAGCATACTTCCGGGACCAGATGGACCGCAACGACATCCGTTTCCGGCTCGTTGCGCCTCCGGAGGGGCTGATTTGGACCGCGGACGGCGACTCGATGGAAAAAATCGTCTTCAATCTGCTTTCCAATGCAGTGAAGTACACGCCGGAGCACGAAAAAATCGAGATTACGCTAGGGAGTGCGAACGGAAAGCTGAATATGGAGGTCACCAATACGGGCGTAGGAATTCCTTCTGAACGCCAGGCTGTCCTCTTTGACCGCTACGAGGTACTTACTCGCTTCGAACATGCACTTTCGAAGGGCCGTATCAGCAACGGAATCGGACTTTCGCTCTGCAAAACCCTGGCGGAAATGCACAAGGGCAAAATTACCCTGGAAAGCGACGGGGAAACCTACACCCGCTTCCTCCTAACGCTCCCGCTGCTGCCCGTGGAAACGGAAGGGCTCTACACGCCGAAACAAGATACGACACCCGCCGTCGCAAAACAGCCACTCCATGCAACAGAGAAGCCTGAAACACCCGGTGTCCGGGAAAAGGTACTTGTGGTAGATGACGATGCAGAAATCCGCTCCTTCATCCACAGGACACTGGAACCTCATTTCTCGGTTGTAGAGGCCGGGAACGGACGCGAAGCCCTTGATGCCCTGGAACAGGAACTACCCAAGGTCGTGATATCGGACATGATGATGCCTGAAATGGATGGAGTCGCCCTGTTGAAAGCCCTTCGCGACGACCCGCGCACCAAGCACATCCCCTTTATCCTGCTCTCTGGCAAAGGAACCGATAAAACACCGATTGAGGCGATGGAAAACGGAGCGGACGCCTATCTGGACAAGCCCTTTCACCCAGGACACATGCTGGCTCGCATCCACCGCCTGTTGAAGCGCGACGAAGAAGTGATTGCATACAGCCGCTCCGCCCATTCGGCAGTCGAACAGTTCGCAGGCAAAGAAATGAAAAAGGCTGATCGGGAACTACTCAAATCCATCACAGAAGTCATCCTGAGCCATTTGGACGACGAAGCCCTGACCAGCAGCGCCGTGGCAGAAAGCGTCACCATCAGCGAAATGCAGTTATACAGAAAACTTAAAAGCCTCACCGGCATGTCCCCCACCGAATACATCCGGAACCTGAGGCTTGAACATGCCGCGCAACTGCTACGGACAAGCAATAAAACCGTTCAGGAGATAATGTACAGTTGCGGCTTCGTAACCAAAACTTATTTCTTCAGAGAATTCTCCAGGCGCTACGGAACGTCTCCCGGCAACTACAGGCGCGACTCCCGGAACACATCCGTTTCAGGATGAACGAAGGGGCCATTGTGGTCTGCGCGGAAGTAAAGATAGGTAATGGGCATCCCCTGGGCCAGGAACATCTTTTCGTAAAAGGTCTGAACCTCATATAGCCAGGGGCCGTAGCGGCGCTCTTCGCTGTACAGGTCTTCCGTTCGGGCAAGGACTTCCAGACCGTTGGCGGCGCACACATCGCAGGTATAGCGGTGCAGCAGCAGACTGTCTGTCTTAAGGTGAATCAGGCTACCGGGAGCCAGGAAACGGCGATAACGTTCCAGAAATACCGGAGAGGAAAGTCGGGAATTCTCACTATTGGGCTGAGGGTCCGAAAAAGTCAGCCAGATTTCAGACACTTCTCCTGGAGAGAAGAAAGCACTGATAAACTCAATACGGGTTCGTAGGAAGGCCACATTGGGCAGGGCTTCTTCGGTTGCAGTCCTGGCTCCACGCCAGAGTCTCGCACCCTTAATATCCACTCCTATGAAATTGCGCTCAGGGAAACGGCGGGCAAGATCGAGGGTGTACTCCCCTTTCCCGCAACCCAGCTCGAGCGTAATTGGGGCATCGTTATGAAAAACTTCGCTGTTCCAGCGGCCCTTGAGCGCATGGTCCCGCAGGTTCATATATCCGTCCTGCAGCAATTCCTGGGCAGACGGCTGGATAAGGCAGGAAAAAGTCTCGTTCTCTGCAAACTTTCTGAGTTTATCGTGCCCCATATCAATCCCTTTCTTTACATATTACACCCATACCACGTAAACCCTCCGGAGGGCAGAAGGGCTGAAGCACCAGTTTCCACTCCGCCGCCTCTTCCATGGCTACCCCGCTGCGATAAGGTACAAGTTCGTCTGATGGAGGGAAAAACAGGTCTTCACTGAAGCGCAGGCTGTCTTCCAGATACCAGGAAGCACGCAGGGGAAAGCCCGAGTTGTCGGCCCCGTCGCGACGTGTATATATGGAAATATCGTAACGGGCGGCGGTATCGGACAAATTCAGTCTGAACTCATAACGCCCGCCATCGGCCATAGCGCGCCGCACATACTGCTCGGACGATCGCGGCCTGGAGCATGCGGCAAGGGCAACAGCTGCCAGAATCAGCGCGAGTATTCCTGCCTTCAGGGCTCTCATTTCTGGCGGGACTGCTTTCCGCCCCGGCGACCGGAACGGTTCTTTTTACGGCGCGGCTTGTCGAAACGTGTGATCGAATCATCTCCTACTGCCGTAACAAACTCAGGCATAGAGGGTTCCGGCTCGGTCTTCAGAGACTCCGGTTTGTGTCCGGCCCGGTTCATGCGGATAATTTCCTCTACCTCGGCGGCGTCGAGGGGATAGAGGTTTGCATCTGAATTCTTGTCGTAAGAGAAATACATCAGCTCCCGGAGGATGTCGGTCTTGCGCAGATAGGCCAGTCCGTCTTCGAACTCCAGCGGCTGGGTAACTTTGGGAATCCTGGACTGAGCATCCACATAGTTCGCAACCTCGTAATTCAGACAGCACTTGAGTTTGCCGCACTGGCCGGCGAGTTTCTGCGGATTCAGCGACAGGTCCTGCAACCTTGCTACCGAAGTGGATATGCTCTGAAAATTGGTAACGTAATTTGTGCAGCAGAGTTCGCGCCCGCACACTCCAAGCCCGCCTATGAGCCCGGCTTCCTGGCGCGCGCCTATCTGCTTCATTTCTATGCGAATCCTGAATTCATCGGCAAAGACCTTGATAAGCTGACGGAAATCTACGCGACCGTCGGCGATATAGTAGAAAATAGCCTTGGTGCCGTCGCCCTGGAATTCCACGTCGCCTATCTTCATCTCGAGACCCAGCTCCGCGGCTATCCGGCGGGCGGCAATCATGGTTTCCTGCTCCCGCGCAATGGCCTGCTGCCATTTCTCTATATCCACAGGGCGGGCTTTGCGATAAATTTTTTTCAGCTGGGCGTCTTCCGGCACACCCTTGCACTTCATCTGCCTGAGCACTGCATTCCCGGAAAGGGTGATTATCCCAAGGTCGTGACCGGTGGCAGACTCCACAATCACCAGGTCTCCAATCTGGACATTCTGTCCGGAATCGTTCAGATAGAAGCCCTTACGGGTATTTTTGAAGCGCACTTCAAATATGTCGTGGTTCGCACCGTCCTCGTTGTCTTGCAGCCAGTTGCGGGACTGAAGCTTACAGCAGCCCTCCCGATAGACGCAGCAGCTGTCGCCGGTCTGTTCGTTGCGCGTAACGGCGCAGCCACGAAAGCAGTCGAATTGTATAGATTCGTTATCCATATATAAACGCAGACTCTGTTATGCCGCCAGGAATAGAGTGTCTGCCAACTCCGTAAAAATAATTTTCTGATTTACATTCCTTTCCGTCAGTTGAAGCACCCTGTCGAAGGCGGTAAGGGCCATGCGCGGAAAGGTCTTTTTGAGTTTAGGGGCGAATCCGGCGCCGACACCCCCTTCTTCTGGTGCAAGCCGGCCGATATTCTGCTGCGCCAGAAACATCTGCCTCAATTCATAGGAAGCATAGGCGCAGAAGGTTTTCACACTGTCCCTGGACGGAAGCGCAGCCATCTCCTCCGACGCCTTAAGGGTTCGGGGCAGATTTCTGTCTGCCAGGGCGGAGAAAAGCTTGGAGAGCAGAGTGTCGAACTCCTCGCTGCGCGGATGCTGCAGGGCTGCAGTCGGCGGTACTCTGAGCAGCAGGCAGCGCGACAGCACGGTACTGAGCAGTTTGTCCGGTGCGTGGGTAATCAGCACAAAGTGCGTAAGTTCCGGCGGTTCCTCCAAGATTTTAAGCAGCCTGTTCGATGCCTCCGTGTTCATTTTTTCCGGCAGGTAGATAAAAATCACCTTCAACCCGCCTTCAAGGGCACTGAGGGAAAGGATGGAAAGGATCTCTTTAGCCTCCTGAACGTTTATCAGGGATTTCTTGCCCTGCAGCCCGAGCGCGGTATTCAGGTCGTCTTCGCGAAAACCCGGATTGGAAAGCACCAGCTGTCTCCACTGCTGCACGCAGGCCTTTGAGGAAGAGGTGGTGGGGAAGAAAAAGTGTACGTCCGGATGTATGAGCTTACTTATCTTATTGCAGGAAGGACAGGCTCCGCAGGAATCTCCTCCGGTCCGTTCCCGGCAGAAAAGATACTGCAGGAATGCCAGCGCCAGAGTTGTGGCCCCGCCGCCGTCGTCTTCATGGAAAAGCAGCGCATGGGGAACCCTGCCGGAATCTGCCATAGAGGTCAGAACCCGCACGAGATGCCCTGGAGCGGCCGGTATTTCTGCAAAAGTCATTGTTAAAGCAGCTCTTTAAACTCTTCCACCGTTTCCGGGAAAGATATTTTACGCAGCTCTTCCCCGCCCAGCATACCGGTTTCCACAAAGGTCTCCAGCTGGGCCTTGAAGCCGTTGAAAAAGCCTTTATAGTTGAAAACGATTACCCGGCCGGGATAAAGATTCATCTTGGCCAGGCAGAAGGTTTCACTTAGTTCATCCAGGGTTCCCACTCCGCCAGGGAGGGCTACAGCCAGACAGGTATCCTTTCTCATCAGTTCCTTGCGCTCAGACATGGTGTCCGTCCACTGGATTTCTGAAAGGGCGGGATTCTCCAGGCCTTTCATGAAACGGGGCAGCACACCCCTGTGATAAACGCCAAAGGCGGCCGCCGTAGCAGCCACCGTGACCATACAGCCCTTGACTGTACCTCCGCTCACAATCCCGTACCCCGCCTTGCAGGCGGCCTCTACAACAGAAGCGGCCAGCTCGAAATAAACCGGGTCTATATTATTGCTTGCGGAACAGA
>JAGAAU010000120.1 GCA_017615135.1 Bacteroidales bacterium
AAACCAGCCCGAGGCCGAAGTAGACGAAGAGGCCGCTGATTATAATATAGATTGCTGCGTAAGGCAGGGCGGCTTTGAGAATCTCACCGTCCCTGCCTTCCATGTCACAGGCAGCTGTGGCAATGGCTATACTCTGCGGAGAAATCATCTTGCCGCCGGTTGCGCCGGTAGTGTTCGACGCCACCAGCCATGTAGACTGGTCTGCGCCAAGCCCGAGCTGGCCTGCTACGTTGGCCTGAAGTTTCCCGAACAGGATATTGGCGGAAGTGTCGGAACCGGTGACAAAGGTGCCCACGGCGCCAATCAGCGGGGCGAACAGGGGGTAAAGTCCTCCCGTGAGGGCCACCAGCCCGAGCGCTATCTGATTGATCATTCCGGAATTGTTCATTACGGAAGAGAGCGAAATCAGGCAGACTATTGTAATTATGGTCTTGCGGTTGCGGACCACTGTCTGCGCCAGCAGAACCATCAGCTGCTTAAGGCTGAGCCCCTGTACGAGCCCTCCTATGGTTGAGCCGAGGAAGAGCATCACTCCGGCATTGGCAATCCATTTGAACACTATGGTGGCACCCGTAACCGGAAGAACCGCTTTGGTTACCAGATGAGTGTTCAGGAAGTGGTTTACCGGAGGAATCAGCGCGCCTCCTATCAGTATAAATACGAGAATAAAGATATACACGCTCCAGGCTTTGAGCAGCTGCATGGCGGTATATCCGTGTCCGGCGGAGTCTGAGCTTTTCTTCCTGAACAGCCGCGCGTACAGTATAATGGCCACGATAGCCGCCAGCGAGCCCACTATTGCGGGAGTTTCGGCCCCGATGAAGCGCGCGCATACGTATTGAACCCCGAAAGAGAAGGTTCCCGTCCAGAGCGAGAGTGCCAGGTTCTTCCAGATGGCCTTGCGGTCTGTAATCATCAGAATGATGAAAGGAATCAGGTAGAACAGGACTCCCAGCTGTATTACTATATAGGTAGAAGTCTGCATGATGGCATCTGCGCTGGCGGCACCTCCGGCGGCTACTTCATTGCAGAGGGTGGTTACCGGCACTCCCACTGCGCCGAAAGCCACTGCGACCGTATTTGCAATGAGCGATACAAGTGCAGAAAAAACTGGTTTGAACCCAAGCCCGATGAGGATGGCCGCGGGGATTGCCACTGCAGTGCCGAAGCCGGCCATGCCTTCCAGCAGGCCCCCGAATCCCCAGGAGAGCAGCAGCACCACTATGCCCTTGTCATCCGTGATGGATGTAAACTGCGCCTTTATAACTTCAATCTGCCCGGTCTTGAGCAGTATGTTGTAGCTGTAAAGCGCCATCATTATAATAATAAGTATGGGGAAGACTGCTTTCCATACTCCTTCTGCCAAAGACCAGCCCACGACGCCCCAGATGTTGGAAGAGGCGAAGCGCTCCGGCACCATGCCCATTGCGGGCGCAACGAACAGAGCCAGCACTACAGTAACTGCGAGGGTGATGAGCGCACTCTTGTATCCGGGCATCTTGCAGAAGAGCATCAGAATAAAGAGCAACAGTATGGGAATGAGGGCTATTAGTGATGACATAGGTTTAAAGTTTACGCAGCAAGGTAGCAAATTTTAGCGAATATTGCTATATTTGAGCATGGACGCGTTATATCAGGATTTTCTTTCGGAGATTCGCGGCTTCCTTCCAAAGGAGCGCATTTATACAGATTCTCTCCGAACCCTCGGCTGGGGCACCGATGCCAGTTTTTACCGTCTCACCCCTAAAATCGTTCTTCGTGCGAAAGACGAGCGGGAAGTTTCCCGCATAGTGGCAGCTGCCTCCAGGCGTAAGCTCCCGTTCACCTTCAGAGCGGCTGGAACCTCGCTCTCGGGGCAGTCTGTGACCGATTCTATCCTGATTGTGGCCTCCAAAAACTGGGAGCGCTACAGCGTGAGCGAAGACAGGGAGAGCATACGGCTCCAGCCCGGTCTGGTGGGCGCAAGGGTTAACCGCATACTCAAACCTTTCGGCAGGGTGTTCCCGCCGGATCCGGCATCTATCGGTAGTTCGATGGTGGGAGGTATCGTCAGCAACAATGCTTCCGGAATGAACTGCGGGGTGCACGCCAACAGCGACCGCATGCTCATCAGCGCCAGAATCGTACTTGCAGACGGCACTGTTCTGGATACAGGCAGCGAGGAGAGCCGAGCCGCTTTCCGTGCCAGCCATCCCGAGTTTCTCCGTAAAATAGAAGACCTGAGGGACAAGGTGAGGGCGAACAGTGTCCTTGCGGAGCGCATCCGCCAGAAATACAGTATCAAGAACGTTACCGGGCTGAATCTGCGGCCGCTCATCGCCTACGACGATCCCTTCGACATAATCGCCCATAGCATGGTTGGCTCGGAAGGTACTCTTGGATTCCTTTCAGAGGTGAATATGCGCACCCTGCACGACTATCCCTGCAAAGCCTCGGCTATGGTCTATTTCTTCACCATGAAGGAAAGTTGCGAGGCCGTGGTGGCGCTGAAAAAGCTCAAGGCCGGTGCGGAAGATATCCGAATGAGCGCGGAAGACCTGATGGTAAAGAGCGCGGAAATGCTGGATTATCTCTCGCTTGCGTCCGTGGAAGATCCTGTGTATCTGCAATATAAGGCTGATGTAGATGCTGGGAAGATAGATGGCGTTGCGCCGGGAGACTACCATAATCTTACTGCAGTGCTTATAGAGACAAAGGCTGTGAGCCGGGAAGAACTGCAGGAGAAGATTCATGCCATCTGCGGCTGCCTGTCTGCCTTCAGACTGTACATTCCTGCGGAATTCACTGATGATCCGGCAGTTTACGGTAAATATTGGGCTATCCGTGCCGGAATTTTCCCCTCAGTCGGAGGTATGCGGCCGGTCGGCACTTCCTGTCTCATAGAAGACATAGCCTTCCCTATAGAAGATCTGCCGGAAGCCACCGTAAAACTTCAGAAACTGCTTGCAGACCACGGTTATTCCGATGCGTGCATTTACGGCCACGCGTTTGAAGGCAACTACCATTTTATTATAAACCAGAGCTTTAAGACCGATGCCGATGTAGCCCGTTACGAAAGTCTGATGCGCGATGTGGCCCGTCTGGTTGTAGAAGAATACGATGGTTCCCTGAAGGCTGAACATGGCACAGGCCGCAATATGGCGCCCTTTGTGAAATACGAATGGGGAGAGGAAGCCTATGCCGTAATGAAGGAGCTGAGGGCCATATTCGACCCGGACGGGCTGCTGAACCGGGGCTGCATCTTCAACGACGACCCTCTTTGCTTCATCAAACATTTCAAACCCCTGCCCGAACTTAGTTATCCCTTCGGTGAACTGCCGGAAGGAAAGACTGCGGAGGAAATGGCTGCCGGCGTAAAGCGGGCCGACAAATGTATAGAATGTGGATTCTGCGAGGTCAACTGCGTCTCCTGCGGGCTTACTCTTTCTTCCAGGATGCGAATTGCCATCCAGCGCACCATACTCGACCTGGAACAACGCGGCGAGAACCCCCAGCTTGTTCAAAGACTCCGGAAGGAATACAGGTATTATGGCGATGCCCTCTGCGCTGCAGACGGGCTGTGCTCCACTTCCTGCCCGATGAAAATCAACACCGGAGACCTTACCCACCTGATACGCCAGTTGGATATGAACCGCAATTCTGCCGGATACGCTGTCGGTGAGTTTGCAGCAAAGCACATGGCGGGCGTGAAGGGCGCGGTGCGTGGAGTCCTGGCGGTTGCCGATGTCGGGCATAATATCCTGGGAAGCAAGGCTATGAGCGGCCTTTGCAAGGGGCTGAACAAGGCCGGAGTGCCGCTCTGGACGCCGGCGATGCC
>JAGAAU010000121.1 GCA_017615135.1 Bacteroidales bacterium
ATGTCACTGAAAAACCAGGAAATAAGGAAAAGGATTAAAAGAGCAATTCCCAGTATTGAAAATTGCTTCCAGATACTTTTGGATAGCAGTCGGTCAACCCAAAGTATGAATTTATAGCGAGTTTTATTCATAAATGCCTGCCCGCAAATATAGCTAAACTTTTATCAGAATACTTAAAAATCTGATAATTTGGTATATTTGCAATGATGACAAAATGTGTTGCCATATTCGGGGTGCATCCCATCCGTGACTGTCTGATGAGGCAATATGCGGAAGCAGGGGCCAGTCTGGTATTGACGGATTCTTTCAAAATTCCATCTGAACTTCCGGACGAGTTGGTTGTGCTGACCGGGGAGTCGGCCGTCCGGGATGCTGATGCGGAGGCGTGTTTGGGGGCTATGGCGGAAGAGTTCAGGGGCAGGGCAGAAAAGCGGCCGCTGGTGCATCTGCTGCTGCAGAATCCGGCTACGTTGAGGCGTCTGCAGGTTTCCGATTTCGAAGCTGTAATCAACGAAGTGTTCGAGGTCTTTCCTTTCACCATGGAGGAAGCCTGGGCAGAAAATGTCATTGCAAGACTCCCCGGCATAGATAATCGCCTGTGCCCGGCATTGGACAGAACCCCTGTTGCCGCAGACAGCCGACAGTTTGTACATCTGGTAATTTCCGGCTTTGACAGTTATGCAGAGAGTATAGCCGTCAAGGCGGCCCAACTGGCCCATTTCCCGAATTACGACGGCAAGGTTAAGCACCCGCTCCGTACCAGGATTACCATAGTTGCGCCGGGGCAGTCTCCGGCCAGGGATGCCTTTATTTCCCGATATCACAGTCTCTTTGACAATTCCTTCTACCGTACGATAGATTTGGAAAAAAGGAAGTCTTTCCTGCATCATCCGCAGTTCGAGGGTAGCCGTGAAGACTTTGTGGACATTGAGTGGGAGTTCGTAGACGGAACGCTCAATCATCCGGTTATGGTAGGTAAGCTGAACAGCTGGGCAAAAGATTCCGGCAGGCAGCTTACCGTGGTAATCAGCGGGTCGGACGAGGCTGCCTGTCTGGACATGGCAATCGCCCTTCCGGATTCGCTACTGGAAAGTGAAGTTCCGGTATGGGTAAGAATGCAGAGGGATACGGTGTCTAAAACTCTGGGGCAGACGCCCCGGTACAGAAATATCCGAGCCTTCGGGATGGATGATTGCGGATACGATGTGCGCCTTCCGGTCATGCAGATGGCAAAACTCCTGAATTATTTCTATTCCTGCAGTTACGGCAGCAAAGGAACTCCTACTTCGTTCCCGGCAGATGAGGTTGAAGCCGAATGGCGGAAGGCCGGAGCGCTGAAGATGCGGCTTTCCAGCGTCTGCAATGTGCTGTCTATGGCAACCAAAATGCACTCTCTGGGGCATGATTCAGAAGATATGAGCACGTTTTATGCTCTAACGGAAGAGGAGATACAGTCCCTTTCCCGCACCGAGCATAACCGCTGGTGCGTTGAAAGGTTGCTTTCCGGTACCAGGGCCTGTACAGATACGGAACGGAGCGAAATCGCGGCCGACATATCGCTCAAGAAGGAATACAAAAAGAATCGTGACGCCCATTACGACCTTTGCGCATACGATGAACTGCAGAAGGATGAGAACGGGATAGATGTGCGCACTTACGACAACGACCTGGTTGCCTGCATACCGCTGATAGTTGAATCTTTTCTGAAGGCGGCGGAGCGATGAAAGGTCTTTTTTATATCCTGCGCTGGAAAGGAGGCGATTTCCGGAACGACGAGCAGCTTGCGGCGTCTGAAAATATCGTGCGCATCGGCCAGAGGGCAGATTGTGATGTCCGTCTTCCCAATGGCGGCCCTTTTGCCGATGAGTTGTTTGCGGTAATCAAACCTGCAAAATCTCCTGATTGCTGGCAGCTTATCCCCGTGTCCGAGTTTGTGCATACTTATGTGAACGGCAGTTCGGTTGGTTTGAACCATTATCTCAGGAACGGCGACCGTATTTCTTTCAGCGAGACAGGGGCCGATATTCTGTTCGAACTTAGAAAGGGAGAGAATCCAGGAACAGCTCATTTTACCTCTGTATCCCGTCGATTTGTAACGGCTGTATCGATTGCCGCCGTTCTGGCAGTGGTACTGGCATTTTACGGGATTATCGCTCCGAGTCTGCAGAAAACCCGCAATTCACGCTTGCTTGCTACCGCAGATCAGTCTGTAGTGCGTATTACAGTGGATTCTGTCTTTTATGTCAGAACTGTCTCCGGCCAGGATTGCGTGTTGGAGGGGGAAGCCTCTGCCGGCCAGCGTGGTCTGGTTATGAACGGTACAGCCTTCCTGACTACGGATGGTCTTCTTGTTACTGCGCGGCATTGCATTGAACCGTGGTTGAATTACAATCTGGTGTTCAGCTCAAAAATGAGCTTGGATGAACTGCCTCTTTGTACTGCCTGGGCGTTGAAGGCGGAGACCTATAACCAGACACATGACAACGACACAAGTTACAGTGTAATAAGCAAATGCACGCTTTACGGAGTGAACGGATATCTGGGCACTTATCTTTCCAGTGATTTCCGTTGCAATTGCGAACGGGACGAAATTGTGGAGATTGGAGATTTTTCCAACAGATATTTTATCCGCAGTATTACCGGACGCTTTAACCGAAGCGATATGATGCTGGGCGACCTTGCAGTTATGAAACTTCTTTCCCTTAAGGGAACGATAACCCTGCCTTCCGAAGAATTGCTTGAAAAAGAGGTGGTTGCCGGTTCTGCCCTGACTTTCAAGGGCTATCCCCGCAGACAGGAAACAGGAATTGAAACCTCGCCTGGGGATGTGCTGAAAGACTTCGCGGCAGGACATATGATTTCCCATAACGGAGGCTTGGAACCCGGATACTCCGGAGGCCCCGCCCTGTTTGTCTGCGACGGGAAAGTGTATGCAGCCGGAGTCATTTCCACCTTCGACAAAGACAGCCGGCATTGTATCTATTCTGTGCCCGCATCGGAAATTATCAATATCCCCGCCCTATGACTAAGATTGGAGAATATAACTTGCTGACTTTGCTTGGAAAGGGCAGGGGAGGACAGGTGTGGTCTGCACTGGATAAGGACGGCGCTGTTGTGGCGCTGAAAATCTTCAATGCAGGAGTTGCGGCCAGGCCTGAGTATGACAGGGGCCGGGAGCTGAGCCATCCCAATATACTGTCTCCGCTGTCTTTCAGTACGATAGGAGATGTGTCCGTAATGGCCATGCCTATGTGTGAAGGGCGGTCTGTAGACAATGCGGCGGGGTATTTTTCTGAAGAGGCGGCGTGGAAACTGATGCTGGATATCGGTTCTGCATTGGCATATCTACATTCGCTCGGCTCCTGCCACGGAGACGTTAAACCCTCCAATATTCTCCGGGAAGGGAATGAATTCCTGCTTGCAGACTTCGGCGCTGGCTTTGGCGGCGATTTGAGTTCTTATGTTTTTGCCGCTCCGGAACCTGTGCGCACCGCTTTGAGTGACATCTGGTCTCTCGGGGCATCTGTCTTCAATCTGGTCATGGGAAGTCAGGTGTTCAACGGCCTGGGAGGCAGGGCGCAGAAGAAAGATTCAGATCTGCCGTTCATGCGCAAATCTATGCCAGAACTGAGCGGACTGGTGATGCGCTGCCTGAGCTTTGATTCTTCCGTACGTCCGTTTGCGGCAGAAATTGTCAGGCTGGCAGAAGAGAACCTGAAGAGAGTGG
>JAGAAU010000122.1 GCA_017615135.1 Bacteroidales bacterium
GTTCTATATCATTCCGCTGCACCGCTATTGTGTCATAGAAGTCAAGATAACCGAATTCGATTTTCCAGACCTTGGTCAATTGGCTGGTTATGTCGCAATGGTGGACGACCTGATGAATACAGAGACAGAAAAGCCTGCGATTGGCCTGCTTATCTGTAAAGAGAAGAACGCCGTTCTAGCCCGATATGCTTTGTCAACGATTAACCGCCCTATAGGTATTTCTGAATATGAACTGGCCGGTCAGCCGCTGCCCGATGAATTGAGAAATGCTTTACCCAGTCCTGAAGAAATAGAAAAAGGGTTGTCACGGATATGAAAAATACAATATTTATATAATAATTTTATAATTGATATTTTTATTATATATTTGCCATGAAATGGAGCGAATTAAGACGGTTGGCCGAAGAACGGGATATATTAGACCATAGGGTTTTGAGATGAAGACAACGGCTTTGATTGAGATGGGGAAAGATGGCAGTTATGGCATTTATACCCCCGATTTAAAAAATACGATTATCGGCAATGGAGACAGCGTTGCCGAAGCGAAAGCCGACTTTGAAGAAGGCGTTCGGGAAATGAAGGCCTCCTATCTTGAGCGAGGCCTGCCTTTACCAAAGGAATTGGTGGATTTGGAATTCGTTTTCAAATACGATATTCCTTCTTTCTTCAACTATTACCCGATGTTAAACGCAAGCGGATTTGCCCGTTTTATCGGAATGAATCCTACCCTTATACTACAATACAAGTTGGGGCGTGCCTACATATCTGAGAAGCAGATGAAAAGAATCGAAAACGGAATTCACAGACTGGGCAGCATGCTGACCGACGTAAAGTTTACATAACCCGGAGTTTTCCCACCGGATAAATGCGGTGGCCGTCGAAAAACATTATGACTCCGCGCCAGTCTTAACTGGGGCGGAGTCATTCGGAATTTCAGAGTGAAAAGTATAGATAAATCAGGCTATTCCTGCACTGCGGCGATGCCGGGGAGGAGTTTGCCTTCGAGGGCCTCGAGCATTGCGCCACCGCCGGTGGAAACGTAGCTCACCTTCTTTGCAAAGCCCATACGGGTAACGGCCGCAACGGAATCGCCGCCGCCAACGAGGGTGTATGCTCCGTTCTCGGTAGCCTTTGCAAGCAGCTCCGCAATCTTGAGGGTTCCCTTTGCAAAGTTAGGCATCTCGAACACGCCTACGGGGCCGTTCCAGAGCAGAGTCTTGGAACCAAGGATAACATCCTCCCATGCAGCGAGCGACTTGGGGCCGGCATCCACGCCTTCCCATCCGTCGGGAATCTCTCCGGAAGGAACTACCTGGGTATTGGCGTCATTGCTGAAAGCATCCGCCACCACTGTATCCTGAGACACGAAAATCTTCACGCCCTTCTCCTTGGCCTTGGCAAGGATTTCCAGAGCCTGAGGCATAAGGTCGTCTTCATGGAGGGAATTACCGATCTTGCCACCCTGGGCCTTTACGAAGGTATAGCCCATGCCGCCGCCGATTATGAGGTTATCTACCTTCTCCAGCATATTCTCGAGAACAGCCAGCTTGGAAGACACCTTTGAACCTCCGATAATGGCGGTGAAGGGATGCTGCGCATTCTTCAGCACATTGTCGATAGCCTTGATCTCACCTTCCATCAGGTAGCCGAACATCTTGTCGTTCGGGAAATACTTGGCAATAAGGGCGGTGGAGCCGTGGGCACGGTGGGCCGTACCGAAGGCGTCGTTGATATAGCAGTCTGCGTAGGACGCCAGCTTGGCTACGAAGGCCTTCTGGCTTTCCTTTACAACCGCCTTGGCGGCTTTCTTCTCTTCATCGGTCGCATCTTCCGCGAGTCCGCGGGGCTTGCCTTCCTCTTCCGCGTAGTAACGCAGGTTCTCGAGCAGCAGAGCCTGGCCGGGCTTGAGGGCCGCAACCTCGGCATCTGCCTTCTGGCAGTCCTCAGCAAAGGCGACGGGAACTCCCAGGCACTCGGATACATGGCCGACTATGTGCTTCAACGAGAACTTCGGATCCACCTTCTTAGGACGTCCGAGGTGCGACATGATTATAAGTGAGCCGCCACCTGCGAGCACCTTCTTGAGGGTGGGCATTGCCGCACGGATGCGGGTGTCGTCGGTAATGTTGAAGTTTTCGTCTAGGGGAACGTTGAAATCTACGCGGACGATGGCCTTCTTGCCTTTGAAATCGTAAGAATCGATGTGCTGTTGCATAGTATTTTAAAGTTTTATTTTACATCATACCGCCGGCAGGCATGGCAGGAGCGGCGGGTTCCGGAGCGGGAATATCGGCAATGCCACACTCCGTAGTAAGGAACATTCCGGCAACAGAAGCCGCATTCTCAAGAGCCACACGGGCAACCTTGGTAGGGTCTATGACGCCGGCTTCGAACATATTCACGTACTCGCCGGTGCGGGCGTTGTACCCGAAGTCGTCTTTGCCTTCCTTGATTTTCTGGATAACTACGCTGCCGTCTACACCTGCATTGCGGGCAATCTGACGGAGAGGCTCCTCTATGGCCTTGGCCACAATGTGGATACCGGTAGTTTCGTCTTCATTGTCTCCCTTGAGGCCTTCCAGCGCAGAGACAGCACGGATGTAAGCCACGCCGCCGCCGGGAAGATAACCGTCCTCAACTGCCGCACGGGTTGCATTCAGGGCATCCTCAACGCGGTCTTTCTTCTCTTTCATCTCAACCTCGGTGGTAGCTCCCACATAGAGAACTGCAACGCCGCCGGCGAGTTTGCCGAGGCGCTCCTGAAGTTTCTCGCGGTCGTAATCGGAAGTGGTGGTTTCCATCTGCCTGCGAATCTGGTCTGCACGGTCCTTAATGGCGTTCTTGTCGCCTGCGCCGCCTACGATAGTGGTATTCTCCTTGGTGATGGTAACCTTCTCGGCCTTGCCGAGCATTTCCGGGGTAGCATGCTCGAGGGTGTAACCGCGCTCTTCCGAGATAACGGTAGCACCGGTCAGGATGGCAATATCCTGAAGCATCTCCTTACGGCGGTCGCCGAATCCGGGAGCCTTAACTGCTGCAATCTTGAGAGTTCCGCGCAGCTTGTTCACCACAAGAGTGGTAAGCGCTTCACCATCAACATCTTCAGCAATAATCAAGAGTTCCCTGCCCTCACGTGCCACAGGCTCGAGTATGGGGAGGAGGTCCTTCATGGTGGAGATTTTCTTATCGGTGATAAGGATGGCGGGAGAAGAAAGTTCAGCCTCCATCTTGTCTCCGTTGGTCATGAAATAAGGGGAGATATAGCCGCGGTCGAACTGCATGCCTTCCACCACTTTCACCTCTGTATCGGTGCCCTTGGCCTCCTCAACGGTAATAACGCCGTCTTTCTTGACCTTGGACATAGCATCGGCGATGAGTTTGCCGATATAGGTATCGTTATTGGCAGAAACGGTAGCAACCTGCTCCACTTTGGAATAGTCGTCGCCTACCGCCTGGCTCTGCTTCTTCAAGCTCTCCACAACCTTGGCTACAGCCTTGTCTATACCGCGCTTGAGGTCCATGGGATTGGCACCTGCGGTAACGTTCTTGATACCAACGTTGATAACCGCCTGAGCGAGAACGGTTGCGGTAGTTGTACCGTCGCCAGCCTGCTCATTGGTCTTGGAAGCCACTTCCTTGACCATCTGGGCACCCATATTTTCGAATTTATCCTCGAGTTCCACCTCCTTGGCTACAGTAACGCCGTCCTTGGTTACCTGCGGAGCACCGAACTTCTTCTCTATAACCACATTACGACCTTTAGGACCGAGGGTGACCTTAACAGCATCTGCCAGCTGGTCCGCCCCGCTCTTCATCTTGGAGCGTACTTCAGACTCGAATTTTATCTCTTTTGCCATAGTAGTTAGTTTTTACAGTATTGCCAAAATGTCCGACTGTTTAACAATGAGGTATTTCTTCTCATCAACGGTAACCTCCGTTCCGGAGTATTTGCCATAGAGAACGACATCGCCCACCTTTACTTCCATAGGTTCATCCTTTTTTCCGGGCCCTGCCGCCAGGACAGTCCCCTGCTGGGGTTTCTCTTTTGCCGTGTCGGGAATGAAAATACCGGAAGCGGTCTTGGTCTCGGCCTCCTTGGGTTCAATCAAGACTCTGTCTGCCAATGGTTTGATCATAATACTATCAATTTTTAGTTAATTCCAATATGCGCCTCCGTTGAACAGCGGAGACGCATATCAATAAAACAAGGTCTGTGCCACCGACAAATTGTCAAAAATTGTTCAGAGGCACGCCTGCGGTAAGCTGATGCACCTTTTTACGCACATCTGCAAGTACCTCTTCGTGCTTTTCGGGATTATCCGGCAGGTTCACCGATGCAGACTCCAGCACAGTGTCTATCAGGGCCGTGATATCCCTCATATCCTTCTCTACAAAGCCCCTGGAAGTGAGCGCGGGGGTTCCGAGCCGGATTCCGGAGGTCTGGAAAGGACTGCGGTCGTCGAAAGGCACCATATTCTTATTGACGGTGATATCCGCCAGCCCGAGCTGCTTTTCCGCCTCCTTGCCGGTCAGATTGGGGAACTTGCCGCGAAGGTCGATGAGCATCAGATGATTGTCCGTACCACCGGAAACCACAGTATAGCCCCTGCCGATGAAGGCCTCGCACATCTCGGCCGCATTCTTTATAACCTGACCCTGATACTGCCTGAACTCCTCCTGGCCAGCCTCGAAAAACGCTACCGCCTTTGCGGCGATTGTATTCTCCAGCGGACCGCCCTGGATGCCGGGGAAAACGCTGCTGTCCAGAACCTGGCTCATGCGGCGAATCTCACCTTTGGCATTGGTGCGCCCCTGAGGGTCGTCGAAATCCTTGCCTATAAGTATAATTCCTCCGCGCGGGCCCCTGAGGGTTTTGTGCGTGGTGGAAGTGACTATATGGGCATATTTCACAGGGTTCTTGAGCAGACCGGCCGCAATGAGACCTGCGGTGTGGGCCATGTCTATCCAGAGCAGGGCTCCGACCTCATCGGCCAGGGCACGCATGCGCTCGTAATCCCATTCACGGGAATATGCAGACGCACCGCCGATAATGAGCTTCGGCCTGCACTCACGCGCTATGCGCTCCATGGAATCATAGTCCACCAGACCTGTCTTCCGGTCCAGCCCGTAAGCCACTGCCTTGTAGAGCATACCCGACATGTTCACTGGAGAACCATGGGTAAGATGTCCGCCCTGGCTCAGGTCCAGCCCCATAAAGGTATCGCCCGGGCGCAGCACGGCCGTAATGACCGCCATATTCGCCTGAGCCCCTGAATGAGGCTGCACATTAGCCCACTCTGCATCGTACAGAGCCTTCAAACGGTCTATCGCGGCCTGTTCTATCTGGTCTATGATTTCACAACCGCCATAGTACCTCCGCCCGGGATAGCCTTCCGCATACTTGTTGGTGCAGACGGAACCCAGGGCTTCCAGTACGGCCTGGGATACATAATTCTCGGAAGCAATGAGCTCAAGCCCGGAGGCCTGACGCTCAGCTTCCTTCCTAATAAGTTCAGTTACAAGCAGATCCTGCTTCATATATCCGGTTAAGCTTGTTGCTTGATGCTTGCCTGTGCGGCTGCAAGACGTGCGATAGGTACGCGGAACGGCGAGCAGCTCACGTAGTCAAGACCAACCCTGTTGAAGAAGTTGATGGAATCGGGATCTCCGCCGTGCTCTCCACAAATACCGCACTTGAGGTCCGGCCTCTTGGAACGGCCTGCCTGGATTCCATGCTCGACGAGCTTGCCCACGCCCTTGACGTCGATGGTCTGGAACGGGTCGCTGTCGAGAATCTTGTTGCCAAGATAGTCGCCCATGAAGGTACCTACGTCGTCGCGGGAGAAGCCGAAGGTCATCTGGGTAAGGTCGTTGGTACCGAAGGAGAAGAACTCCGCGGTGCGGGCCATACGGTCTGCGGTAAGAGCTGCACGGGGGATTTCGATCATAGTTCCGAAGTGGTAGTCTATGGTCTGGCCGTAGTACTGCTGCTCAACCTCTACGCGAACCTTCTCGCA
>JAGAAU010000123.1 GCA_017615135.1 Bacteroidales bacterium
GTTCTGGGAGGCTGCGCAGGCATATAGCGAGAATGCCGGCAATGTACTTGGGACAGAGGTTCTCACCGATCTGGGAGCCGCTTTCACCCAATTCGTGCATGGCGGCCTGAGCGGGCATTCATTCGTTATCAAGGGCGATGATTTTCCTGAGCTCTTCCGCTACACCTTCCCCGAAGTGATTACCACCAACCGGGGAGTACGCTGCTCCAAAGGCCAGTACGACCGTCAAATCAAATATGCGATGCTCTGCGGCATGCGTATGGACGGAGAGACACACACCTGCCGTTCCACCCTCGACAAGGATGAAGCGTACGCCCAGGTTATAAAGTACTGCGCAGAGAACCTCACGCGCTACGGAGAATTCTTCTTCTACGGCAAATTCACCTGCATAGACATGACCGAGCGGCCGTATTACATAAAGATGGCCGAATATTACAACGCAGACGGCAGCAAGATACTCCGCGTGCTCTACAACGCATCCTATAAGACAACCGCCAGGTTCGGAGGCACTACGCTCGCACCGGATGAAATGCGTTTCGAGGTCTTCGATGCAAAAAGCTATAAAGCAGCCCACAAATGATGCAGAAGTACCACAAACTGGCCCTTATTGCGCTGACGCTGTGCCTGGCGATGTGCGCGAAAATTCCCGCCGGGAGTTCCAATCCGCCATCTCAGTCCGGGGCGGGGCTTGTGATGCTGTGCGATTATGAAGAGACCACAGTTGAGTTCCAGAGCCAGACTTTATACTGCGCAAGGGTTTACAATCCCCACAAAGATGCGGTGAACCCTTCCACATTCTGCATGGTCAGTCAGACCGGCGGCGGGGCATGGGAGAACATCTACACCGGAGCCCTGCCCAGGGCCTTGGATTTTACCGCATCGGCTCCTGTGTTCAAGATTAAGGTAATGGCGCCAGCAAAAGGGCTCAGGATGATATTTTCCATCAAACGCGCCAAATCCGGCGAGAGTGCCGAATGCCCTACCCTGAAGCGGGAGGCAGTAACCCAAAAAGGGGGCGAGTGGGAAGAAATGACCTTCGATTTCAGCGCAGACTCTCCCGGGAATAACATTTACCGGAAGATAGTGTTGTATTTCGATGCCGGCGGCACATCCAGCGGCGAAAGCTGGTTCTTCGACGATATAGAGGTCCCGGACGACGACCTTACCGCCCTGAACCTCTTCCAGTGCATCTCGGACAAACCTTTCATAGACCTGGACGAAGCGGTCTACTGGAGGAGCAAGAGCATCACATCCGGCCGGATCGTTCCTCCCGACAAGTCTGCAACCGGCAAATGGTGCTGGTACGTACGCGGCAGCAGTGAAGCCCATCAGACAATAGGGCTGCTCACCCAGGATGAGGCTAATTTCGACCCTGCCGGAAAATGGAAGGATTATCCGATGAATCCTGTTCTGGACGTTGGCCAGGCCGAGGATTTCGATGGCTGGCGCATTCTGGGAGTCTGCCCTGTACCTATGCCGGACAAGAGCATGTACTTCTATTACAAAGCCCGTCCATACAACCAGGGCGGCACTTTCGGTACCGGGTTTGCCAGCTCCGCAGACGGAATTCACTTCAAGAAGCTCACAGACCATTCTATATCGGACCGCAACCCCTCGGACGTAGTTTACCACGAAGGAAAGTTCTATTATTATATGGGGGTATGGCTGCTGATTCTGGACGAACCCGATGTGGTTGACTGGTCCCGGCAGATACGAACCCTGAATACCGGAGACGGCCCGGCCAATTTCGATTCCGCCTGCATCTTCGGAAACCGCGTTTTCCGGCTCGACGGAGTGGACAAATGGTTTATGGTCTACCACGGAGACGCTTCGCACAGCGATTTCCCGCATCGTTTCCACATAGCGCTGTCCGACGACCTGGTGCACTGGACCAAGGTTCAGAACACTCAGCCTCTGTTCTCCAGAGGCCCCCGTGGACGCTGGGACCAGGGAGGCATCTGGGCACCGGAGATTATCGAATACAACGGAAAACTCTATATGTATTACGAAGGCTGGGGCCAGGAAGGCCATGTAGCAGACCGGGACAAGGAATACTTCCGTCCCGCCGCATCCCGCACCGGACTCGCCGTCTGCGACAAACAGGAGTTTCTTTCCTGGTGCGGACTTTAGGGTGCCGACGTCATTTTCTTCTGTCCAGCCAGCGCCAGACGGCATACATCAGCGCACCCCAGGCCAGAAACAGAAGTACATACACCCAAAAAGGCAAAGAAGCCGTAAAGCGCCCGGGAGTCAGATTCTTATCGAAATCGGGGATATCGGCATAATAATAGGCTCCGGCTCCAAAATCAAGAGAGTCGCTGAGCCCCAGGCCGTTAATCATAATAAAGAGCGCGGCAGCAAGCACCGCCACGCCTGTAATTATCGTAACAATCTTCCCGATTTTCTTTCTGTCCATCTGGCTTATTGGCTTGGCTGGCGGTTGTCTTGTTTTATTGTCTTAGCTGGCGGTTATCCCTGCAAGGGGCGTTTACCCAATTTTCAGCCCCGGCAGGGATAATTGCCAGCAAATAAATAGCTACTCTAATACCGGAACAGGGAAAACAGCGCCGGAAAGCAGGAACCAGACCATGGCGAAGGTCAGCGCCACATTAAACAGCTGCCCCACAATATAGAGCCAGAGCACCTTTCCGCCCCGCATCTGCTTCATCAACTCCCTGAAATTGGTATCCAGCCCTATGCTGGTGAATGCCAGAACGAAAGCCCAGTTCTTATACTGATCCAGAACCTTGTTGATAGCTCCTACCTGATCTGCCCCGCAAAGCGGCTGAATAATAAACGAAGCCACAAGGGAAGCCACGAAAAAGCCGATAATAAACTTGGGGAAGCGATACCAGATCTCTCCGGCACCAACCTTGCCGCCCTTCTTACTGCCAGCCGCCGTTGCAAAGAACACCGCAACAAAGAAGGCCACGAAGCCAATCAGTATATTCTGAATCATCTTGACGAGCACCGCGGCCTTCTCTGCTTCTCCGCCCAGCACATTTCCGGCAACAGCAACCGCACCGGTACTGTCCACCGTGCCGCCTATCAGTGCACCGCCCATCAGGGGTGTCATATCCACCGCTTTTATCAGCACGGGCTCGAGCACCATCATCAGAATAGTGAAAATAATCGAAATGGAGACGGTCATTGTAAGATCGTCCTTCTTGCAGCCGGAAGCGGCGCCAGTGGCAATGGCAGCGCTCGTGCCGCAAACGCTCGTAGCGGAGGCCATTGTAATAACCAGAGGTTTATTGCCGATTTTCAGCACCCGCGTACCGAACCACCACATGAACAGAATCACTATGGGAGTCACCACCCATGCTATTCCCAATCCGTACAGACCGAATTTGGCAATGTTGGAGAACAGCACCGAGAACCCCATGATAACCAGACCGGTCTTGATATAGAATTCAGTCCGCACCGCAGGCTTGAGCCACTGGGGCACCCCGACTGTGTTGGAAATCAGCAAGCCGACTATAAGCGCCCAGAAAGCCCATTCCAGATAACGGTTCAGGGTGAATTCGGCACTGATGAGCCGGACCGCCACCGCCAGCACAAATAATACGAGAAATGCCGGAATATACTTTTTGATGCTTCCGCCCTGCAACTTTATGCCGATGCTGAACAATGCTCCCAGCACGAGTACCGTCCTGAGCAGCTTCCACCAGAATGCGGCAGCGCCGAACTGATCCGCGAGCGGGACCACCTTGGCGGCAGCCGTTTCGCTGAGGGTTTCCCCTGCCGCCCATGTGCTGAACTTCAGGGCAGAAAAATCAAACCATCCTGTAAGTACGGAAATGCAGGCCACTGCGATTACCACAAATCCCAGCCATACGGCCAGCCAGTCTTCAGTTTTCATGATATGTTTAAGCTTTAGTATTATTAAGGCTGACAAATTTAATCATTTCTTTCGTTTTAGGCCATTATTGTGACCATTGGCACAAACATTTTGAGAATCCATACAAGAACTCTCGAAATAATTTTGAGATTCCGTCAAAATGGCCTATTTTTGTGCCTGAGAAACAAATAAAATGTGAGGAACATGGAATATCCCGAGCGCATATTCAAACGCAAGATATACGAAAAGCTCCAGGAATGGAAGCAGACCAAGGACGGCACTACGGCCCTTCTCATCAAAGGCGCCCGCCGCGTCGGCAAATCCACCATAGCAGAGGAATTCGCCAAGAACGAGTACACCTCCTACATCAAGGTTGACTTCGCCGATGCCCCTGATGCTCTCTGGGAAGCCGTCGCCCATATCAACGACCGCGACCGCTTCTTCCTCCAGCTACAGTTCATCTACAACGTCCGCCTGGAGGATCGCAAGTCCGTCATCATCTTCGACGAGATACAGAAAGCCCCCAAGGTCCGCGAGGCCATCAAGTATCTGGTGAAGGACCATCGCTACGACTACATCGAGACGGGCTCCCTCCTTTCCATCAAAAAGAACACCCAAGGCATCGTCATCCCCAGCGAGGAAACCCGCATCGAAATGTACCCGATGGATTATGAGGAATTCCGCTGGGCGATGGGCGACACTGCCACCGTCCCGCTCATGAAGGACACCTTTGAAAAGCACCAGGGCGTCGGAGATGCCACCTGCCGCAAACTGATGCGGGATTTCCGCCTCTACATGCTGGTCGGCGGCATGCCCCAGGCCGTGAACGCCTACCTTGACACGAAGAACCTGAGCGCCGTCGATGCCAAGAAGCGGGAGATTATCGAGCTTTATGCCGATGACTTCCGGAAGCTTGATCCCACCGGCCGTGCCACACGCCTCTTCATGGCAGCCCCGTCCCAGCTCACCGGCAACGCCTCCCGCTATCAGGTTACCAGTGTTCTGGGCCGCAGCCAGGACAAGGATGAGATGAACGAACTTATTCAGGATATGGAGGACAGTATGGCTGTCAATTTCTGCTACCATGCCAACGACCCGTCCGTAGGCCTTTCCCAGCACAAGAACATCGAGCAGTATAAAATGTACGTCGGGGACACCGGCCTCTTCATCACCATGGCCTTCTGGGACAACGCAGTCACAGAGAACATCATCTACCAGAAGCTTCTCAGCGACAAACTGGTCACCGACCTCGGTTATGTCTACGAAAACGTCGTAGCCCAGATGCTGCGTGCCCGGGGCGAGAAACTCTTCTACCACACCTGGCCCACCCCCAGCGGCAAGCACAACTACGAGATTGACTTCCTCCTCTCCCGCGGCTTCAAGATCTGCCCGGTTGAGGTCAAATCCTCCGGCTACAAAACCCATAAATCCATGGACGAATTCTGCAAGAAATTCTCGCAGCACGTCGGGCTCAGATATCTGGTATATACGAAGGACTCCCGGAAGGACGGCGAATTAACAATGATTCCTGTTTATCATTGTTTGTTCATATAGCTTGTTCACTATATTTAATTGTCAGCTATCCAGCTTCAGCACGGCCATGAAGGCACTCTGGGGAACCTGGACCGTTCCAATCTGGCGCATGCGCTTCTTGCCTTCTTTCTGTTTCTCAAGCAGTTTGCGCTTTCTGGTAACGTCTCCGCCGTAGCATTTGGCCGTTACATCCTTACGCACCTGCTTAACAGTCTCGCGGGCGATAATCTTCGCACCGATGGCCGCCTGAATTGGAATGTCGAACTGCTGACGCGGAATCAGGTCTTTCAGCTTGACGCACATCCTGCGGCCAAAGTCGTAGGCATTGTCTTCATGGATGAGGGTAGAGAGCGCATCGGCAGGCTCTCCGTTCAGAAGAATGTCCAGTTTAACCAGCCTCGCACGGCGGAAACCCGTAAGATGGTAATCGAAAGAGGCGTAACCCTTGGAAATGGTTTTCAGCTTATCGTAAAAATCGAAAACTATCTCGCTCAGAGGCATATCGTAATTCAACTCCACCCGGTCTGCAGTAATATAGTGCTGGCCGGCCAGAGTGCCGCGACGGTCGAGACAGAGCTTCATGATAGGGCCGAAAAACTCCGACTTGGAGATAATCTGCGCACGGATGAAAGGCTCTTCGATATGGTCTATAAGCGTGGGGGCGGGCAATCCGGAGGGATTATGCACATCAAGACATTCCCCCTGGGTGGTATAGACCTTATAGGAAACGTTCGGAACGGTTGTAATCACATCCATGTCGAACTCCCTGAAGAGCCGCTCCTGCACAATTTCCAGATGCAGAAGCCCGAGGAAGCCGCAGCGGAAGCCACTGCCAAGCGCAAGTGAAGATTCGGGCTCGTACACGAAAGAGGCGTCGTTGAGCTGGAATTTCTCCAAAACGGCCCGGAGTTCCTCGAACTTGTCGGCCTGAACCGGATACATACCGGCGAAGACCATCGGTTTAACCTCCTCGAAACCGGCAATGGCGGCAGCGCAGGGGTTCAAAGCATCGGTGATGGTATCCCCTACCTTAACCTCGGCGGCGTTCTTCACCCCGGAAATGATGTACCCCACATCGCCGCAACCAATCTCGGGACAGGGCTGAAGCTTCATTTTCAGAACGCCCACCTCGTCTGCCACATAGTCCATTCCGGTATTGAAAAATTTCACTCTGTCGCCCTTGCGTATGCTGCCGTTGGCGATTTTGAAATATGCTATCACCCCGCGGAAGGGATTGAACACTGAATCGAACACAAGGGCCTGAAGGGGCGCGGACGGGTCTCCGGATGGCGCCGGAATCTTCTCTACAATCGCATCCAGGATGGGAGGCACTCCCTCGCCGGTTCTGGCAGACACCCTGAAAATATCCTCCGGACTGCAGCCGAGAAGGTCGCAGATTTCATCGCTCACAACCTCCGGCTGGGCAGATTCCATATCGATTTTATTCAGTATCGGAATAATCTCCAAATCGTGGTCTATCGCCATATAGAGGTTGGATATGGTCTGGGCCTGAACCCCCTGGGTGGCATCTACCACCAGCAATGCACCCTCGCAGGATGCGATGGAACGGGACACCTCGTAAGAGAAGTCTACGTGCCCCGGAGTATCTATGAGGTTCAGCCTGTAAGTCTCCCCCTTATAGTTATACTCCATCTGGATGGCATGGCTCTTAATTGTGATGCCTTTCTCCTTTTCAAGGTCCATGTCGTCCAGCACCTGGGCCTCCATGTCCCTCTCCGACAAGGTTTTGGTAAGCTCCAGCAACCTGTCCGCCAAGGTACTCTTACCGTGGTCTATATGTGCAATTATGCAGAAATTCCGGATGTTTTTCATTACCGTACAAAGATAAGCAAGAAATAAAATTATTTGCGTAACTTTGAAAAACTGTTTAGTAACAATTTCGACATTATGAAAACCATAGAAGAACTCTCGAAGATTGCCTCACAGGTGCGCAGAGACATAGTGCGCATGGTGAATGCCGCCGGTTGCGGTCATCCGGGCGGATCCATGAGCTCTACAGACATCCTCGTAACCCTGTTTTTCAATGTAATGAAACAGGACCCTGCAAGCTGGAAGCGCAGCGCCGAAGGTCAGGATGCCTTCATACTTTCCGCCGGGCACCTGGCTCCGGTGTACTATTCGGTCCTGGCCCGCGCCGGCTACTTCCCGAAGGAAGACCTGGGGTCGCTGAGACGCTTCGGCAGTAAACTTCAGGGGCATCCGTCCGTCGGGCTTCCCGGCGTATTCCAGCCCTCCGGTTCGCTCGGACAGGGAGTGGCTGCCGCAGCTGGAATCGCTCTTGGCAAAAAGCTCTCCGGAGACGGAAATTTCGTGTACGTCCTTTGCGGAGACGGCGAGTCTGAAGAGGGAGAAATCTGGGAGAGCGCAACCTTCGCCGCACACCACGGTCTGGACAATCTGGTGGCAATGACAGACTATAACCATCAGCAGATAGACGGCAGCATAGAGGATGTGGCCGGTTTGTCTTCACTTGCAGACAGATGGCTGGCCTTCGGCTGGGATGTGATAGAGGCGGAGGGGCACGATTTCGAGTCTATCCAGAATGCCTTTGCGCTGGCAAAACGCCAGGACGGCAAACCCACTATGATACTGTTCAACACAGAAATGGGGCACGGAGTGGATTTCATGGCCGGCACCCACGAATGGCACGGGAAGGCACCAAATGCCGAGCAGACTGCACAGGCGCTCGCACAGCTTGAAGAAACCCTCGGGGATTATTAATCTTTGAAACTGAGAAATTATGAAATACACGGATACAGGTAAGAAAGACACCCGCAGCGGGTTCGGCCAGGGCCTTCTGGAGGCCGGCAGGGCAGATGAAAGGGTACTCGCCCTCACCGCAGACCTTAAGGGCTCACTTAAAATGGGCGCCTTCGCAAAGGAGTTCCCCGAACGCTTCATTCAGTGCGGAATAGCTGAAGCCAATATGGTTGGAGTTGCAGCGGGGCTCGCCCTCACCGGCAAAGTTCCCTTCTGCGGTTCCTTCGCCGAATTCATTACCGGCAGGGTTTACGACCAGATCCGCCAGGAAGTAGCTTACGGCAAAACCAATGTTAAACTGGCATCCTCCCACGCAGGAATCACACTTGGAGAAGACGGAGCCACGCACCAGACTATGGAAGACATAGCCCTGATGCGCGCCATTCCGGGAATGACGGTGCTGGTTCCCTGCGACTACAACCAGACCAGACAGGCCACCATTGCGGCAGCGAAGTTCGAGGGGCCGGTTTACCTGCGCTTCGGGCGCCCGTCCGTTCCAAATTTCACCGATCCGGACGAAAAATTCGTGATAGGCAAGGTTTACAGGCTGACCGAAGGTTCAGATGTAACCATAGTGTGCTGCGGACACACGGTCTGGGAGGCACTTATTGCCGCCGATACCCTCGAAGCCCGCGGGATTCATGCTGAAGTGCTGAACGCAGCCACCGTAAAACCGCTGGACGAAAAGGCCATCGTGGAATCTGCCGCAAAGACCGGAGCAGTACTGGTTGTTGAAGAGCACAATATGGCAGGAGGGCTCGGAGAGGCCGTTGCAGCCGTTCTGGTGCAGCATAAACCAGTTCCCATGCGTTTCATAAACGGAGGAGACCGCTTCGGGCAGTCCGGAACGCCGGCAGTACTTATGGAGCACTACGGCCTAACCGCCGCCAATATCGAAAAGGAAGCTCTGAACCTGCTTGAAGCAGGCCGATAATTCAGATTATTTCACCGTCTTTCATCCGCAGACAACGGTCGCACATCTGTGCCAGGCCGTCGTCGTGGGTGACTATCACCATGGTCTGCCCGGTACTTTCACGCAGGGAGAAGAACAGTTTGTGGATTTCTTCCTTGGTGGCCGAATCGAGGTTCCCGGTAGGTTCATCGGCAAAGAGCACGGCAGGAGAGTTCACCAGGGCCCTGGCAACCGCAACCCTCTGCTGTTCTCCGCCGGACAGAGCCGCGGGTTTATGGGAGATTCTTGCACCAAGCCCCACGGTTTCCAGCAGAGCCGCGGCCTTTTTCTCCGCCTCCGCCCTGCCCTTGCCGGCAATCAACGCCGGAATCATAACATTCTCGAGAGCAGTAAATTCGGGAAGCAGACGATGAGCCTGGAACACGAAGCCTACCTTAAGGCAGCGGAAAGCAGAAAGCCTCTCCCCCCGGAGGGAAAGTACATCTTTACCGTCCAGGACAAGGCTGCCGCCGTCGGGAGTGGAAAGGGTTCCGAGAATTTCCAGCAGCGTGGTCTTTCCCGCTCCGGAAGCACCGGTGATGGAGACGATTTCGCCCTTGGCGACCGAAAGGCTGATACCCTTCAACACCTGCAGGGTTCCGAAGGATTTAACTATGTCCCTGGCCTCTATGATCATCTCCGGTTCAGATTTGTCGGGGTGATGTGACTCGAACACACGACCCTCTGCTCCCAAAGCAGATGCGCTAGCCAACTGCGCCACACCCCGATAAAACCCTAAGGGTTTGCAAATATAATAAGAATCCTTTAAATCACGGCACCGGATCGTAACCGCTTCCTCCCCAGGGATGGCAGCGCAGGATACGCTTGAGGGAAAGCCAGAAACCCTTGAAAGGACCGTATTTACGGAAGGCCTCCAGCGCATACTGGGAACAGGTTGGAGTAAAACGGCAGCTTGGAGGGAACAGTGGCGAAATACAGAGCTGATAAAACTTTATCAGCAGAATGAAGGGCGCGGTAAAGATGGTTTTCAGCAGATTCATTTCCGGCAGAGTTCATCTATGCGCTCCAGTGCCCTGGCTACTTCTGTCCTGAGCACATCGGTACCGGTCTCCCCTTCGGCACTGTAAACAAAGAGTATATCCACCCCCTTCGTGGCAAGCAGTTCCTTCTGGGTACGGTAGGCTTCCCTCATGCGCCTTTTCAGAAGGTTGCGCTTAACCGCCCGCTTGAACAACTTTTTAGGCACCGAGACTATGATACGGTTGAATTCCAGCCCGGAACCCTCTGCAAAACAGTAACGTAAATGTTCCTGCCTGCCCCAACGCCCCCTGGCAATAAGGTCAGGAGCGGCCGTCTTTCCGGACAGCCTCTCACATTTGGGCAGGGTAGCCGGCATAATCTCAGGCTTTTTTGGAAAGATACAGTTCAATGGCCTTGGCTGCAGATGGAGCTTCAGGGGTAGGGCCCTTCACCGCCACCGCAAAACCAGCATCTTCGAGGGCCGCGGCAATGCTTTTACCGTAAGCCACAAACTTGATGTCTCCCTGGCTGAAATCCGGGAAATTCTCCCTCAGAGATTCAAGGTCGTTGGGATTGTAGAGCACAACCAAATCGAAGGCATGAAGGTCTACGTCGTGAAGGTCCTGGGGCACAGGCTTTACAAAGCGCCCCGCGCAATACTTCAGGCCGGATTCCTCGAACAGCCTTGCTATCGCATCCCCGCTGCCTTTGCCGGAAGTGGTGATAAGGAAATTTTCCCCTTTGTGCTTGGGGCCTATCTGGGCAACCAGCGACGCCGGAGTTCCGTCTCCGAAGAAAATCTTACGCTTGCGGTAAACTATGTGCTTCTGCAGGTACATGGCGATTATCTCGGTAGTGCAGAAATACTTCATGGTTTCAGGCACCTTGAAGCGCATTTCCTTGCACATCTGGAAATAGGCGTCAATTGCAAGCCTGGACGAGAAAACAACGGCGGTATATTCGGCAAGATTTATCCTCTGAGCCCTGAATTCCTTGGAAGAAAGAGGTTCCGTGAGGAAGAAAGGACGGAAGCAGAGTTCTGCACCGAATTTATCCGTTAAAGCTTTATATGGAGTAAGATTCGAAGGTTCCGGCTGTGAAACAAGTATCTTCATCTAATGCTGCTGTATATCAAAATCCCAGTGGGTATCAATTCGAGGGCGCAAAGATACAAAATAGTTGGAAAAGGAGCGCAAAGTGAACCCAAAATTTGCGTAACGTGCAAAACCGTAAGTAGATAGTAAAGACCGATTTCCGCGTACAGAACAATCTGCAAAGTGGTTTCCGGGAGCCCTGCCAGCACCAGGACCGGGATGCTTACCAATATCAGAAGATTCAGATTGATGAAAAAATCCAGCACTATATTGTGCAGCACACCCTCCATCTCCTGGGAGAACCGACGCGGCTTGAACAGCGCGAACATAAGGCTGCGGAGCAGCATGTACAGAAACAGCGCAGCCGCCGGCACCGCAACACGGAACTGCACGGGGACATACGAGGCAAAGGATGGAGTATACAGGCCGAAGCGGTCTGCAATCAGGCAGAAAGGAATGGCAAGCACCAGCGCAATGCGGTTCCTGTCTGTAGACATACTCATATTGTGTTCGATGTGGGTATGCCACCTCGGCCTGGTTACGCTCTTGATAAGATAGGGAAAAATCCGCAGAAAATCCCGCAGGTTCATCAGCACAAGCAGGGCTGCGACGGCCAGCATTATGCGGTTTGTCAGATAATCTCCCCACTGGGGCAGGGCTTCGGGAGGCGGCAGTTCGGTAACCGCGGCCGGAAGTTCCAGCTGACCGAATCTGAATATGTCTGCAAGTATGGTCATAGTCAGTTCCCTCTCCTGGCCTTATATCCCATAGACTGGAGCAGGGTTGTGAGTTTGTCCCTAAGGTCTCCCTGGATGGTAATCTCCCCATCCTTGGCAGTCCCTCCCACTCCGCATTTGGTCTTAAGCGTTTTGGCAAGTGCGGAAAGGTCTTCGGCACTACCCTGGAACCCCTGCACCAGGGTTACCTGCTTTCCGGCCCGGCCGCTGCGCTCCAGACGCACAATCAGCTTCTGCTCCGCCGGCGGCAAAGTCTGCACTTCCTCTTCCTGCTGAGTTACGTATTGATAGTCCGGGTTGGTTGAATAAACCACCCCCAAACGTTTCTTCCAGTCTGATTGTTCCATATCGGCCGATTTTTGCAAAGATAGACATAATTTCAGCGTTCTGCAGATATTTCGTATATTTGCCGATTATGACCGGAAAGAAATTCAATCTGTGGAACAGGCTGGCGGCGGCATTCGCCTTCGTCGTGTCTGCAGTTACATATCTCCTCACCATAGAACCGTCTGCGTCATTCTGGGACTGTGGGGAATTCATTGCATCTTCGTATAAACTGGAAGTTGGACATCCTCCCGGAAACCCCATGTTCCAGCTGATTGCGCGCTTTTTCACCCTCTTCGGCGACAACATGCACGCCGCACCGCTGGTGAACGCAATGAGCGCAATCTGTTCAGCCCTGACCATATTGTTCCTGTATCTCACCATCGTTTTCTTCGTAAAACGGCTCTTCGGAACCGACTCCGAAGGAGGATACTCCGCCGGCAACTCGATGGCGATCATCGGCTCCGGCCTGGTTGGTTCGCTGGTATACTGCTTCTCAGACACTTTCTGGTTTTCTGCCGTGGAGGGTGAGGTTTACGCAATGTCCTCGCTCTTTACCGCCTTGGTTTTCTGGGCCATGACCAAATGGTACGAGGAAGAGAACCGCAGCCGCTCCAACCGCTGGATAGTGCTCATCGCTTTCCTCATGGGGCTCTCTATCGGCGTTCACCTGCTGAACCTCCTCGCCATCCCGGCCATAGTATTCATGTACTATTACAAGCAGAGGGAAGACGGCCGGTTCACCTTCTGGGAGGGGCTCAAAATCTTCCTGGTAGGCGTTGTGATACTGGCGATAGTGCTCTTCCTGATAGTTCCGTGGGTTCCAAAGCTCGCGGCATATACAGACCTGCTGTTCGTAAATGTGTTCGGGCTCCCTTACAACACCGGCGCCGCATTCTTTATGCTCGCCATCCTGGGACTCTGCTTCTTCGGCATCTTCATGACTCAGAAGAAGCAGAAAGTTTTCCTGAACACCGCCCTGCTCTGCCTCACTACCATACTCATAGGCTTCTCCGTATTCAGCGTAGTGGTGATACGCTCCTGCGCCAAAACCCCTACCAACGAGTATCAGCCGGACAATGCATTCACCCTCGTACGCTACCTTTCACGGGAGCAGTACGGCAGCAGCCCGCTCATCTACGGGCAGTACTTCGATGCAGACTATACCATTAAGGAAGGCACCTACTGGGCTCCGCTTAACGGCCGCTACGTAAGGGCCGAAAGCCCCGTGGAAGCCTCCTACAAGTCTTCCGGGAAGATGCTGTTCCCCCGTATGTGGAACAATGCGGACGATAAATACGTACGTTTCTACGAATACTACATGAACGGGAACGTGATGCGCTCCAAGGACAAGCACCGCAAGCCCACCATGGGAGAGAATCTCGCGTTCTTCTTCGACTACCAGCTGAACTGGATGTACATACGCTATTTCATGTGGAACTTCGTGGGGCGCCAGAATGAGATTCAGGGACAGACTCCGGGAGACATTTTCCACGGCAACTGGGAAAGCGGGGTGCCCGTCATAGACAATTACCGCCTGGGCGACCAGAGCGACGCCCCCGGCCTGCTGAAGAACAATAAGGGCAAGAACCACTATTTCTTCCTCCCCCTGCTGCTCGGACTGCTCGGGCTGTTCTTCCAGTTCGACCGCGACAAACGCGGATGCTGGCTGGTATTCCTCATGTTCTTCATGACCGGAATCGCAATAGTGCTCTACCTCAACCAGCCTCCATATCAGGTCCGCGAGAGGGATTATGCCTATGCGGGTTCATTCTATTTCTTCAGCGCCTGGTGCGGTATGGCCGTGGCTGCCTTTGCGCAGTGGCTGTCCGCCCTCAACAAGAAAGGAAAAGCCGCGGTGCCCGCATTAATCACCCTGCTCTGCCTGGGTGTGCCTGCCCTGATGGCTGCCCAGAACTGGGACGACCACGACCGCAGCAACCGTCGCACCGCTGTGGAACTTGCAGCCAACTACCTCAACTCGGTTGGGCAGAACGGCATACTGATTACCCACGGAGACAACGATACCTTCCCCGTATGGTACGCCCAGGAAGTGGAAGGAATCCGCCCCGACGTGCGCATCTGCAACACTTCCCTGCTTGGAACCGACTGGCATATAGACCAGATGAAATGGAAGGTGAACGAATCTGCGCCGCTTAAACTCCAGGTTGGGCCGGAGCAGTACCTCTACGGGACCAATGAATATGTGCTGATAAACGACAGCAAGAATACCGTCTACCCCATAGCCGACGTGATGAAGGTCTTCCGCAACCCCAAACTGAAATACCGCGGAATGGACTACATCGCCTCCAGGAAGATAGCCATTCCCGTGAATAAGGAAAATGCACTGAAGAGCGGAATAGTGGCTCCTGAAGATGCAGACCGCATGCTCGACGAGATAGTGCTGTCCATCTCCCCCAACAAGAACTACCTCACCAAGCCCGAACTGTTCATGCTGGACCTGCTTTCCGGATACGAGTGGGACCGTCCTATCAACATGCTGAACATGGGAGGAGACCTCAACCTGGGGCTGAGGGATTACCTGGAATTCCAGGGCTACTCATACAAACTGGTGCCATTCCGCAACACGGTAAAGAGCTCGGACATAGGTTATGCCAATGCAGACCATCTTTACTCCCTGATGACCGAGACATTCAAGTGGGACGCACTTTCTGCAGACAACTATTTCATAGACTACCAGAACATGTACACCCATCTGGGAGTGATGTCGGCACGAATGGTATTCGTGAACTGCGCGGCCCTGTTCTACCGGAACAAGCAGGACGGGCGTGCGCTGGAAATGCTCGACAAGAGCTGCAGTGTGATGCGGAATTACCCGCTGGATGCCATCCCGGCAGGATTTACCACCAACGATTACATGGTGGTGGAGACCGCCAGGTACTATTATCTGCTCGGAGAGCGTGAGAAAGGCCGCCAGCTGCTGGAAGACCTCAGTGCGCAACTCCTGCAGGCCAGCGCATTTTACCTGAAATTCTACGACTATGCGTCCGATGAATTCGAGACTACCGCGAATTACATCTACCTAATCTCCGACACCCTGAGGGATTTCTACAACAACGGCATCGAGCCTGACGGACAGACTATGGCAGACTCGCTCGAGGCCGCGTTAAAGCAGTTCGTAAAGGATATAGCAGACTCTTAGCGCTGCATTCTGACCACTATTGAAAGCGGGAGGGCTTTGCCGAAGCTGTCAAGCAGGGCGAGTTCCCCGCTTTCGATTTTTGCACCTTTGCCGCCGATGGCCTGCTGCATGAGGGTTTCGCCCAGAAGGGCGGAATACCCGTTGGAATAGAGATTCAATACAATAAAGCCCTTCTCGTCGAGCAGCTCACCCACACCGCGGAGCATCCCGAAGAGGCACTCGTCCAGCTTCCATTTCTCTCCGTCCGGGCCGTGTCCGTATGCCGGAGGATCCAGGATTATGCCGCTGTAACGATGTCCCCGGCGCTGTTCCCTCTGCACGAACTTCATGGCGTCTTCCACCACCCAGTGTATTCCGTCCAGGCCGCTTGCATCCATGTTCCCGTGAGCCCAGTTGACCACCTGGCGCACCGAATCCAGATGCGTGACCTCGGCTCCCGCCAACCGCGCCGCCAGCGATGCCGCCCCGGTGTATGCGAAAAGGTTCAGGACCTTCGGAGCCGTTCCGTCCGTTCCGGCGTTTCCCGGGGGTACAGGGCCCGGAGACCGTCTCGCTTCGCTCGA
>JAGAAU010000124.1 GCA_017615135.1 Bacteroidales bacterium
GATATGGGGGAACGAAGGATGGTGTTTTCCAGCAGGTTGGAATACGATGTGCGACTGACTTTGTATGCCAGTTCCGCCCCGTCGTAATCAGACTGCGAAAGACCGCCGGCCTCGTAGAGGCCCCTGAGACGGCATAGTTCGGTAGAGTCGTTCACAAGCTTCAGACGGGCCTGGTCCAACTGCACCCGGTCCATCTCCGCAAGCACCTGACCGGCATAGACAAAATCGCCCACATCCACGCGGACCTTCTGTATGCGGGCCCCGGACTGCGGAGCTATGTTGTTGGTGACATTTGCGAGCACTGTGGAAGAATAGACCTCCTCGTGGGCCACATCCCTGGCACTCAGAGTAGCAACTTCAACCTTGAACACCTTCTCCTCCTGAGAGGCTCCGTCCTGCGAGTTGCCGCTGTTGGAACATCCACTAAAGAGGAACGATGCCGCCGCGGCGCAAAGTACGGATAATACAATCTTGGAATTCTTCTCCATATCTTTTAATTCTGATAATCTTTACCGAGGACCTGTTCCAGCCCTGCCTTTGAAGTAACGTAAGTATAAACCGCCTGATGCAGCGAAAGCTGAGCCTGCACAAGCGCCAGCTGTGCATCCCCGAGGTCCGTAAGGGTACAGCGCCCGAGTTCGTATGAGCGCGAAGTTATGTCGTAGGCCTTCTGGGCAGATTCAACCGCAGACTGACCGGAGGCGTAGCTCTTGATTGCGGTTTCCATTGAATTCGTGTACTGGCGTATGGCTATACGCAGCTGACGCTCGGTCTCCTCTCTCTGCAAATCCAGCTCCTCTGCACGCACTCGGGCCTGTTTTACGCTGTGATAGCGCTTGCCACCGGAGAAAATGGGGATTTGCAGCGACAGGCCTACGTATGAATACGGAGACCATTTATATTCACTGAAATTAAAATCGTTCTGCATGGCGTTCAGGCTGTAGTTGAATCCCAGAGAAAGCGTAGGGATGTAAGCCGCCTGCTGAAGTTTTATGGTCTGCGCGAGCTGTTCGGCCTGAATTTCCAACTGCCTGAGCGTACTGTTGGAAGAAAGGTCCGCATCGTCCTGCAGAACCACCCCGTAAAGCATGGCATCTGCGTAATCGGCAAGCCTTCCGGCCACATCTACGTCGTAATCCAGGTCTATTCCCATAACCGCCTTCAGCTGCCACAACGTCAGGAACACGGAATTCTGAGAGTCATACACGTTGGGAACGGCATTGGCCACCGCGGTCTTTGCCCTCACAAGATCCATTTCGGATGCCTTCTGGGCATTGTAGTTGCGCTGGGTTTTCTCCAGATTGCTCACCGCATTCTGATATACCTCGGCGTACACCGTAGCCAGCTCCTTTGCCAGCAGCACCGCATAGTAGGCGTTCTTAACCTGACCGACGGTCTCCAGACGGGAACCCCTGGCTTTCTCCACCGCAAGCTCCACATCTTCCCCGCTGATGTGGATACTCTTCCACAGCTGGGCGTTCACGAGAGGCATGGACGCGCTGATGCCTGCGTTCCAGGTATTCCAGCGGCCCACTTCGAAACCACCGCCACCGCCTTCCATTCCGGGGATGGACACGTCCATATACATCATCTGCTTCTTGATGGTGCGCTGATAAGATGCAGACGCATCGATCTGAGGGAACAAAGAAGCGTAGGTACCCTTCTTCGCATACTTCGTCCGCTCTATCTCGCGGTCTGCCACCTTCACGGAAACATTCTCGCTGAGGGCGGTCTTCAACGCATCTTCCAGGGTAATGACCACCGGCTCCTGAACGCTTGCGGAATCCGGCATCTGAGCCTGGGCGGCAAGCAGTCCTATCAATAATATCAACTTCATATTCTCAATTCTGTCAGAAGGGTATTTTACTATCAAAAATCATTCCATAAAAGGGCATATTTTTGAAATAATTATTGATTATATTTGCTGCGTTTTACGTACCCATATGAACGCATTGCTTTACATACACTGGCACGTCAGCCCTTATATTTTTCAGATAGGCTCATTCGGCCTCAGGTGGTATTCAGTACTGTTTCTCGGAGGATTCATTTTCGGATGGTATCTCTTCAGGTGGTTCCTTCGCAACGAGAAGATTTCCCTGGAAATCCTGGACCCCTTCCTTTATACCACCCTGTTTGCAACCATCGTAGGCGCGCGTCTGGGCCACGTGCTTTTCTATCAACCGGATTACTACTTTGGCAGCTGGGACGGATTCGTAGAAATCTTCATGCCCTGGAGAGGCGGCCTGGCAAGCCATGGTGCGGCAATCGCCCTGATTCTTTCAATGATATGGTACGTACGCAAGTACGGCAAAAAGAATGGTATAGACTTTCTCTGGGTACTTGACAGACTGTGCATAATCGTTGCCTTCGCAGGCTTCCTCATCCGCACCGGAAACCTCTTTAATTCAGAGATTTACGGAAACGTTACCACCCTGCCATGGGGCTTCATATTCGAACGCAACGGAGAGACCGAGCCCAGGCATCCCACCCAGATTTATGAAGCTCTGAGCTACCTTCTGCTCGCATTATGCCTTCTCTGGATTTATGCCAAACGCTCCGACAAGGTGTACAGGGGCTTCTTCTTCGGCGCCTTTTTCGTGGGCTGCTTCGGCATGCGTTTCCTCATAGAGTTCATCAAGGAACCGCAGGTTGCCTTCGAAACCTCCATGACTCTCGATATGGGGCAGTGGCTCTCCATCCCCTTCATCATTGCAGGTATCTGCCTGCTGGTTTACTCCTACATACGCAAAACTCCCGCCCTTGTGGTTAAGAGCGGGAAGTAACAGGGTTCTGTAAACCCTCGTCAGTTAGGCGTTCATCTGGCCGACAACCACAAAGACCGGTTTGCCGGAAGTATCGACCGTCAGGCTGTATATGGTATTGTCAACCTTGTAATACAGGACGCCGTTCAGGGTGAGGGTTTCGTAACCCTCGGGCAGGTTGTCGATAATCGCGCCTGCCGGAGGAACGACCACCTCGTAGCTGCCATCGGTGTTTTCCCGGTAGAAACTGCCGTCGCTGTAGTAATAGTTGACGTTGTTTACACGCTGTACCGATTCCACAACTGCATTGCATGCCGCAGCTATAGCCGCAGTCTCCGCAAAACGGCAGAGAGCATAACTCACGCCGGCAACAGGGCTGAAAACAAAACCTACAGGCGGCCGATGCCTGAAGTGAGGGCGCGGCATGGGCGGAGCGGGACGATGATATCCGGGGCCTGGGTGATGATATCCAGGTGACGGACGATGCCCGTATGCGGGAGCCGGACCGTTCGGCTTGGCCTTAGGAGTTTTGTCTGTGCGAGGATTGTGGGAAGGCGCCGGACGATGGTTGAAACCACTGCTACCGCCTTTGCCATGACTCTGGCTGTGGCTGTAAGCCGGTGCGTGATGTTCGGAGCGTCCGCCACCGCTGTGGTGATTACCTCTGCGGGGTTGGGCGCTGAGCGCAGTTGCAGCGAATATTGCCGCAATTGCGAGAAGGAGGCGGATGTTCGTTTTCATGACTGTAAAAATTGGTTACAGCCTATGAATTACAACAACCGGGCCAACTCTCCGACATTTTCAAAAATGAAGTCCGGAGACTCACCGGCTGGAGCTGAATCCAGCATCTCCCGGGTAGTCTCTCCGGAAAGGACAAGGATGCCCACGGCACCTGCATTGCGGGCCATCGCCATATCGGTATAGATACGGTCTCCAACCATCGCCACCTCATCGGGAGCCAGACCATGGCGGCGCATGATATCCTGCAACATGGTAGGATCGGGCTTTCCAAGCACTATATCCGGCTTGCGGCCGGTAGCCTCCTCGATGCACTTCTGGATAGACCCGCAATCGACCAGCACGGTTTCCTTTTCAGTCGGGCACACGCGGTCCGGGTTCGTGGCGATATAAGGCACCCCCTGCTTCGCCCACCATGCGGCACGGCAGAGACGGTCGTAGGTCAGAGTCATATCGAAAGATACCACAAGGGCGTCGGGACGGCCTGAAGGATCATCGGCAGCCGCCTCGAAGCCGGCTTTCTCGAACTGGGAAACCATAGAAGGGGTTCCAAGCATGAACAGACGCCGGGCTCCGGGGAGATTTTCCTTAAGCCAGTCTATAGCAGCGAGAGAAGTGGTGAGCATATTGTCTTCGCTGGCCTCGATGCCCATTCCGGCAAGCTTCGCCAGGTAGTCCGCCACACTTTTGGTGGGATTGTTGGTAAGGAAGGTATAGCCAATCCCCTTCTCCCGGAGAGTTTTCAGGAAATCCTGGGTCCAGGGAAAAAGCCGGCCGCCGAGATACAGGGTACCGTCCATATCCAGGGCCATATGGCGGATTTTTTTCAAGTTATCGTTCATCTTCTTTTGCAATTTGCGAAATGATCCGGCCCCAGCGCTCATTGAATGCAGCGGGAGAGAGCTCTGCACTGACTATCCTGCGCCCGGCAACTCCGAGCGCCGTCCTTTCAGCAGCAGTCATTGATGCCAGTTTTATCAAGGCCTCCGCGATGGATTCCGGGGCGTTTGGATTGAAGAGGACACCGCTTTCGCCCTCATGAACATAGCGGGAATTGTCGCTTACGGCGCTCACCGCAACCGGAATACCGCACGCCAGCGCTTCGGCTATTGAATTGGAAGTGCCTTCATAGAAACTCGGCAGGCAGAAAATATCGGCGCTGCGATATAACGGAGCCACTTCATGGACTGCCTGATGAATTTCAAACATGTCGCCCAGATTCAGGTCGGCAATGAGATTGACGCACTGGCGGTAATAAGAGTCCGTATCAGCCCCAAGGTGCCCGTACCAACGAAAACGGATATCGGTGCAGCCACGGGACTTCAGTATTCTGGCGGCTTCTATCAGTCCGAGGGCATTCTTTCGGCGGCAAAGCCTCGCAGTGGTCACCACGGTCAGGGGGATACCGGCACCGGAAACATCGTTTTTGGCGGAAGGATCGACGGCAGGAGAAAAAGTCTCCAAATCCACGAAATTCGGAACGGTCGTCAGCTTCGCGGCCAGGGACGGCGTAAGGGCGCGTATGTATTCCTCCTGAGAGTAATTGTTACATACTATCCGGCAGGCCTGTCTGTACAGAAAGTGACGGAAACGGTCGCCTATGTTGGGTTTCAGGCTGAAATTCCGCTCGGAGACTATCAGTTTGAAGTGCGGATACAGGAAATGGGCGCAGCAGGATTTTATATTGGCTCCGGAAAGGAAGGAGATAAGCACTTCGCTGCCGGAAGCCTTCATTCTCGACTTGAGAGACAATATCAGCCCAAGATTGCTTTTCTGC
>JAGAAU010000125.1 GCA_017615135.1 Bacteroidales bacterium
ACGACCTCTATCATTGCCGCGCATCCTCCAGGAATCCGCAGGACAACAATCTCACTCGCGTAAAAGGCCCTCTTATGACGGCCGACAGCCAGGGTAACATTATCATCGGCTCCCACAAAGACAAGCTCATAGCCGTAAAGGGGTTGAAAGACTTTGTGGTGGTAGACCGCGGAGACGTGCTTATGATCTGCCCGAGGGAAGATGCGGAAGCAGAGGAATTCCTTTCCATGCTCTCTCTTCCGGAGTACGAAAAATACAGATGAATTTATATCTTTGTGGGATAAATTTCCAATAGTATGAAAGTCGTCATCAGCGGATATGGGAAAATGGGGCACATGGTGGAAGAGGTGCTCAAGGCCCGCGGCATCGAATGCGCCGGGGCATCGGAAGACATCGCCTCCTTCAACCCTGAGCTCGCAAAGGAATGCGTGTGCATAGATTTCACCTTCCCGGCATCGTTCCGGCAGAACTACAAACTGCTGGCGCAGCGCTTCAAGGCAGTCGTGGTGGGAACCACCGGATGGAACGATATCGCCCCCGAGGTATGCGCGTACTTTGAGAAGTGCGGCACTCCCATGATTTATGCCTCCAACTTCAGCATAGGTGTGAATGCCGTATTCGCGCTGGCGCAACTGGCAGCCAGGAGACTATCGCCCGAACTGTACAGGGCCGCCATTACTGAAATTCACCATATCCACAAGCTTGACGCCCCGTCCGGAACCGCCGCATCCATAGCTGCGGTGGTGGAAAATGAGAACGGCAGCAAGGTTCCCATAGAGAGCATACGCGAGGGCGAGGTTGCAGGAATCCACGAACTGGTATTCACCGGGGAGTGCGACAAGATAACCATACGGCACGAGGCCTTCTCCCGGAAGGGATTCGCCGAGGGGGCGGTACAGGCAGCCCTCATGACCGAAGGGCTCAGCGGAGTGCATGAATTCAAAGACCTTCTGATATGAAAGATATATTGCTCGAAGGATGCGGAACCGCGCTGGTAACCCCCTTCAAGAACGGAGCCGTAGATTATGACGCCTATGCCGCCCTGGTTGAGCGTCAGGTGGAATGCGGGGTAAAGTTCCTGGTGCCGCTGGCAACTACCGGGGAGACTCCCGCACTTAGCGCCGAAGAGAAGCTGAGACTGCTGGAACTTACCCGCGAGCATGCCCACGGACTGCCCCTCCTGGCCGGATGCGGCAGCAATTCACTCGAAGGTACCCGCGCCGCAATGGAACTTCTGGACGGGCACGGGGCCGATGCATGGCTGGTGGTGGTACCCTTCTACAATAAACCCACCCAGGAAGGCATGGTGAACTATTTCAAGGCAGTTGCCGGCATATCGGATAAACCAATAGTGATATATAACGTTCCCGGACGCACAGGCACCAATATGGAAGCCGAAACCTGCGTACGTCTTTCCAGGGAATGCCCGAAGATTTGCAGCATAAAGGAAGCCTCCGGCAGATATTTCCAGGGCAGTATGATAATTCGCGATGCAGCGCCCGGGTTCACCGTACTGAGCGGAGACGACGACCTTACTTTCGCCCTGATGGCAACCGGAGCCCGTGGAGTAATAAGCGTCGCATCCAATCCGGCTCCGCGCGAGGTATCCGCAATGTGCGATGCCCTGCTGGCAGGAGACTATGCCACTGCAAGGGATCTGCATCACAGGCTCTCCCCTCTCTTCAAGGCCTGCTTCGTAGAAAGCAATCCTATCCCCGTAAAGGCTGCAATGGAGCTGCTCGGGCTGATGGGCCGCGAGGTACGGCTTCCTCTCAGCGAGGCCACCCCGGCTACCGTAGAGACCATCCGCACCGCACTGGCCGCACTGGCTTAAGCCCGGATTACTCTGCGCCTACCCAGAAAAAATGTTTGAGGGTAAGTGACCTTGGACGGAACTCAAACTTGAGCTTCTCTCCATTGCGGAGCACGGTCACATCGATAGCTTTGTTGAGATAGTTTGACAGAGCTCCCCATCCATTCTTCTTAAGTTTGGAATTTATGGTTGAGGTGGCATCGCTATCGTAAGGAACTACCGCCTTCAAGAGTTTGTCTCCGGGCAGGATTCCCAGTTTTTCCGCCCTGGAACCCTTTTTCACCGCAGTAACAACCATATGGTCTGAAGGATCATATGTAACACCTACAGGAGCGTAGATTTTGAAGGTATCGTTGTTTACCCATCTATCGTCGAACGGGACCGCCATCCAGGAAGCAAGCGCTGCCAACTCCTGGCTATAAGTGAAATTAGGGTTCACTACGTGCCGCTTCGCAGTGGCCCTCCAGACGGGGACGGGCGAAACCGCTGTTTTGGCATCCAGCGCCGTAATTTCAAGAAACAAATCAACCGTATTACCCTTTTCTACAACACTTTCCGAGATTGTGACCAGGATATCAGGATTCTCCTTGTTGCGGCCGCTCCAAAAAAAGCCAAGGCCAATTTTCTGCAGGATTTCCTTATCCAGTTTCCGGTTCGAATCCGTCAGGCGGAAATCGTATGACAGACAAGGGAAGAAATCGAAATTGTCGTCGCGCCAGACTTCGAAAACGGTATCTTTGGTCAGACCTCCGTTCCCGCGCATCCTTTTCCTTTTATGGCCGAAGGTCTCACCGCCTCTCCAGGACAGAGACGAGCCGAAAATCTGCAGATTCTCAGGAAGTTCGTACACCGGACGGATCTTTGTCTCATAATCATAGATACCGGCGCTGCTGCTTCTGCGCCTTATTTTAAGGGAAATCTCGTCTGTGCGGTTGTCTACTTTCTGATAAAACTGCTCCTTGGTCCAGCCTTCCGCAGAAACGCCGTCTACTTCCACAATCAACTGGTTGGCCTGAAGTTTCTCGGTGTTTTCATTCACATACTCATAAGTAATCGGAAAATCAAACAGGTTCCCCGTGTGTTCGACATCAATTTTAATGACGTTCGGATCAGTAATCGTAAGAAAGCCTCTTCCGTAGTTGGAATATCTTCCAACCTCGATTATATGCCCGAACCCGCCCGGGAACGCCTCCTGGGCCAGCATCTGAACAGCGGCGAACAATGTAAGCGCCAAAAGCAGAAGGAATTTTTTCATAGCTAATCCAATTTACGGTAATTAACGCCCAGTATATCCAGAATCCTGAACTGATGGTGCTGCAGGGAGGTTTTGAATGCGTCGAAGTCGCGATTGCCGGCAGGCCGCCACTGGACCTCCGAAAGGGCAATCATACGGGGCAGCAGCATATATTCAAGGTGATCGTTGGCGGCGATGTATTCCGTCCAGAGATTGCACTGTACGCCAAGTACGTGCTTTGCTGATTCGGCGTCCATATTGACGCAGGGTTCCATGGAATACACTTTTTCCAGGGTGATGGCGCGTTCCGGCTTGCGGGTGATACCCTTGGGCTCCTTGTCCAGCTGAGGGCTCTGGGCATAATCGAAGTAGCAGTGGCTGTTGGGGGTCATGATTACATCGAACCCGGCAGCGGCGGCCTTGATTCCTCCCTTGCTTCCGCGCCATGACATAACAGTGGCGCCCGGAGACAGCTCGCCTTCGAGTATTTCGTCCCAACCTATTATTTTACGGCCTTTGCCGGCCAGGAATGCCTGGATTCTGGCGGTTACGTAATTCTGAAGCCTCTGTTCCTTGGTGGCACCGGCAGTGTCTTCCAACCCCAGTTCCCTGATTTTAGCCTGGCATTTCGGACATTCCCTCCAGCGGTCTTTGGGACACTCGTCTCCACCTATGTGGATGTATTCGGAAGGGAAAATGTCGCAGATTTCGGTCAGCACGTCTTCAAGGAAGGCGTAAACAGCTTCATTACCCGCGCAGAGAACATCCTTATAAACGCCCCAGCGGTTGGTAATCTCGTAACCCTTGCCGGTGCATCCCAGTTCGGGGTAGCAGGTGAGCGCAGACATCATGTGCCCGGGGAGGTCTATTTCGGGGATAACGGTAATCCCGCGGGCGGCGGCATATGAGATAATGTCGCGAACCTCATCTTCGGTATAGAATCCGCCGTATTTGGGATTGTCCTCCTCGGCACGCCAGGCTCCGGCTATTGTCAGCAGCGGTCTGGACTTTATCTCGATGCGCCAGCCCTGATCGTCGGAGAGATGCCAGTGCAGGCGGTTGCATTTATAGATTGACATTACGTCCAGCTGACGTTTGATTTCATCTGTGCTGAAGAAATGTCGGCAACAGTCCAGCATCACTCCGCGGTATTTGAAACGCGGTTTGTCCTGGATAAGGCAGCAGGGCACGCTCAGATGGACCTTCGCCGGGGCGTTCCTGTAAATTTCCGGAGGGAGCATCTGCTGCAGGGTGCGAATTCCCCAAAGGACTCCGGGAGCGGCGGATGCATATATCAGAATCTTGCCTGCAGATATGTCCATCACGTATTCCTCCTGCCCAAGTGCACGGTTCATAATAATCACCATACCCTTGACGTTGCCTTTTTCGGCCGATTTGCGCAGGCCTATCGGGTAAGCTACTGTAGATTCCTTGCCGCATACGGTCTTGAGCCGGTCTGCAAAGGCTGCAATGATTCCACGGACATCTTCTCCAAAGGCATCGTCACAGTTGATTTGGATGCCGGCTACGCGGCAACTGCCCTTCCGAAGCTCCAGGCTCTGCGGCTGCGGGATTATGTCGGGGAGCTTATCGGCGGCGTAAGATGTGATGCCGGCCAGCAGGAACGCTGCCAGGACGGACAGAAGGTGGTTGGTTGCAGTTTTCATAGATCAGTAAAGTATAAGACCGGCCAGTCCACCGGCAAGGAGAAGTTTTATGGTTGAATTCTTGAATTTGTACGATACCGCAAAAGCCGCCGCAAACAGCACCCAGCTCTTCCAGTCCGGGAAATTCTCGCGGAATACGCTGATACTCACAGAGTCTGCGCTGGCATTGAACCGGAACATCAGCGCGAATGCCGCGGCTCCGATAAGTCCGGCAACGGCAGGCTTCAGCGCAGTCATCACGCTCTTGAATATAGGAGTATTGTGCGCGCGGGCGTAGAACCTCACTATCGCCAGCATTATCAGGAAAGACGGCAGCACTATCGCGACCGATGCAGCCAGGGAGCCGAGCGATGAGACCACCATGCCGGCGCCGGCGTTCTTCAGCACTTCATAACCGGTATAAGTGGAGCAGTTCAGGCCGATGGGCCCTGGAGTCATCTGCGAAATTGCGGCGATATCGGTGAAAACGCTCTCGCTGATCCAGCCTTTTGCCACCACCACCTCGCTCTGGATGAGCGACATTATCGCATACCCGCCTCCAAAGGTAAAGATACCTATATAAAAGAAGGTAAGGAAGAGTTCCAGTATGAGCAGCAGCTGATCCGTCATGCCCCCCTCCCTTTCTTTTGCCGCCAAAGACCTGCTGCGACGGCTGTTACTATAACGGTAAGCAGTATGTACACGGGCGAAAACTTGAGCAGGGCAACCGCAGCGAGCGTTCCTGCGCTGAGAAGCAGTTTCCACCATACCAGCCCGCCCGCCTTGAGCAGTTTCAGGGTGTAAGACGCTATGAGGGCGACCGTTACCGGCCGCACGCCAAGAAAGATCCTCTCTACCACCGCATTGCTGCGGAAACTGGTGAAAAACATTGCTATCAGCAAAATGGTGACGAAGGGCGGCAGTACGCAGGCAACTGTTGCGACGACACTGCCGGCCAGCCCCCTTAGACGGTATCCCGTAAAGATGGACATATTTACCGATATGAGCCCTGGGGCGCTCTGGGAGAGGGCCACTATATCAGGCAGGTCTTCATCGGGAATCCATCCCTTGCGCTGAATTGCGTCCTGAATGGCCGGAAGCATCATATAGCCGCCCCCGATAGTGAAGGCTCCCACCTTGAAAAAGGTGACGAATAAATCCCATAACGATACCTTGGCCATAGCTTGACAAAGTTAGTAAACAGAGTAAAAAGATGAAAAAAAATCAAAAAAAATTTGGCGAAATAGAAAAAGTAGTTATCTTTGCATCCCCTTACGAAAAGGGGTAGTTCATTGACAATATTGAAAGACAAGTACAAGCAAGCAAAATCAACGAGAACGTCAGTTTCAAGCTAAAGTATAAGAATATACAAAGAAGAGTTTGATCCTGGCTCAGGAT
>JAGAAU010000126.1 GCA_017615135.1 Bacteroidales bacterium
CGAGAAGTAGTGGATTTCCGGAGACCAGGTTCCGTTGATAACTGCTCCCGGACCAAAAAGTTCTTCCACGGAAGGATCCTGGGCCGAGTCATAGAAAATATTGTCCAGGGTGGGATGGACATCCACGTCCAGCGATGCCAGGTTGCGGTCCTTTACCAGGACAAGGCGGGACGATCCGGTCATGGTCAGGTAAAAGTATCCGTTGTCAAAAACAAGGCAGGGGTCTGCGGCGGCGCGGCGTATCATCGTGCCGTCAAGCCTCTGGGCAAACACATTGAACGCCAGCAAAAGTGCGGCTATGCCTATAAGGAGTTTCTTGGTCATTTTTTGTAAAAGCGCCATTCTGTGGTACTGTAGTATTCTTCCCCGGGCCTCAGGGCCGTGGACGGGAACCTGGGCTGGTTGGGGCTGTCGGCAAAGTGGATAGTTTCAAGAAGCATGCCGCCGAATTTTTCCACCGGGCCGTATTTCCCCTGCAGGCTACCGTTGAATCCGCGGGCCGTATAGGTGAGGATTGCAGGTTCGGTGGTCCAGGTTTCCACTCCGCGCCCGCTGCGACGGTCATACAGGGTAGCGGCCTTGCGGAGGGTTCCGTCGTAATCCCTTATACACCAGCAGGCAGACATCCCGTGCATTATCTCCAGATGGCGGGAAGGCATATCCAGCCTGTAGTCTACCCTGTGCGGTTCACGGAAATCGAAGGGCGTGCCGTCTACGGGCAATATGAGGTCCGGACACATCTGCAGATTGTTCTGGATGCAGGAATCGGCCTCCACGGTAAACAGCTGCTCCATCACGTAACTGCCGTAACGGGCGCCATGCATATTGAAGAATGAATGGTTGCTGAGGTTTATCACCGTGGGCTTGTCCGTAGTGGCTTCATAATCCACCTCAACGGTATTGTCGTCTGTAAGCCAATAGGTTACAAAGCAGTCGCAGTTTCCGGGGAAGCCGGACTCGCCGTCCGGGCTCAGGCGGTGCATCTTCACTCCCCTGCGGCCCTCCTCTTCAATCTTTTCGCTCTCCCAGAGGAAACGGTCCATTCCCTGCGAGGCGCCGTGGCACTGCACGGGCACTCCTGCAAGGTTCTCGTTGGCCTCCAGCTTGTACTCCACCCCGTCCAGGGTGAAGGAAGCGTGGTTGATACGGTTGCCGTAACGTCCGACAATGCAGCCCAGAAAGCGCTCGGGCTTTGCATTCTCGAAAGTGGCAAGGTCTCCCGCTCCCACTATCACGTCTTCCATCTCCCCGTTGCGGTCCGGCATGAAGATGCTCACGATTCTGGCGCCGTAGTCGCTCAGCACGAGCGAAGCGCCGTTGGCATTCACGACCGTATAGAGCTTTGCTTCACTCCCGTCTTTCAGGGTTCCGAAGCTCTCCTCGGTTATTCCGGCCAAAGGTGCCTTGCTGCAACCAGACAGAACTGCCGCCAGGATTGCAGCTATGGTTATAAGTTTCAGTTTCATTATATCGTGTTAGTAGCTGCAGGCGATGGCTATGAAGTCTTCGGCCTTAAGTGCGGCGCCGCCGATGAGGCCGCCGTCGATATCGGGGCAGGCAAAAAGCTCTGCAGCGTTGGAAGGCTTGCAGCTGCCGCCGTAGAGGATGGAAGTGTCTTCAGCTGCCTGGGCGCCGAATTTGGCCGCAACGGTCTTGCGGATGAAGGCGTGAATTTCCTGAGCCTGTTCCGCAGTGGCGGTCTTGCCGGTACCTATAGCCCATACAGGTTCGTAGGCAATGACAATTTCCTTCAGTTCTTCTGCGCTGAAGTTGAAAAGCACGTTCTTAATCTGCGCTTCAACCACGTCGAAGTGCTTGCCTGCTTCTCTCTCTTCAAGATTCTCGCCAACGCAGAGTATCACCTTAAGGCCGTTTGCAAGGGCCAGACGGGTTTTCTCCACGAGCTTGGCATCGGTTTCTCCGTAATACTGCCTGCGCTCGGAGTGTCCGAGGATAGTATATCCGCATCCGGCGGAAGCGAGCATCGCCGCCGAGACCTCTCCTGTATATGCACCTTTTTCCTTGTCTGCGCAGTTTTCGGCAGAGAGGGCCACGCGGGTGCCTTTCAGCACCTCGGCAAGAGGGCACAGATGGGTAAAGGGAGCCGCTACGATAAGCTGTACGGACTCATCGGCCTTACCGGAAAGTTCAACAACCGCCTTTGCAAGTTCCACTCCTTCCGGAACCGTAGTATTCATCTTCCAGTTGCCGGCTACAATTTTCTTTCTCATAATTCCTATATTATTTTTAAATATTCTGCCATTGAGGCATGCAAATATACAAAATTTTGTAGCTTTGCACTTCAAACAAATGCGTATGGCAATGAATTTCGTTGAAGAACTGAAGTGGAGGGGAATGATTCACGACATCACCTCCGGAGCAGAAGAGACTCTGTCCAAAGGACAGGTATCCGCATATGTGGGCATAGATCCCACCGGAGACAGCCTGCACATCGGGCATCTGGTGAGCATAATGATACTGAAGCATTTCCAGGCCTGCGGCAACAAGCCGTTCGCACTGGTCGGCGGGGCCACCGGCATGATAGGCGACCCTTCCATGAAGAGCGCGGAGCGCAACCTGCTGGACGAAGAAACCCTCGCCCATAACGTAGAATGCATCAAGGCTCAGCTGGGCAGATTCCTGGACTTCGATTCAGACGCACCCAACAAAGCCGAACTGGTGAACAACTACGACTGGATGAAAAACTACAGTTTCATCAACTTCACCAGGGACATAGGAAAACTCATCACCGTTAACTACATGATGAGCAAGGATTCCGTAAAGAAGC
>JAGAAU010000127.1 GCA_017615135.1 Bacteroidales bacterium
GGTTCAGGTCGTCGCAGATTACCAGTACGTTTTCAATGGGTATGTCGAGCTCCCTCTGCCAGTATCTGATGGCATTGCCGCTCAGGTTCATGTAGGTGGAGGGTTTCAGCAGTTTCAAGGTTCTGCCCTTTATCTGTAATGTCGCAATGTCGCCGTATCGCCCGGATGAAAAAAAGATATTGGACGCCTGAGCCCAGGCATCCAATATCATAAATCCGACATTATGCCTGGTGGAGGCATATTCAGGACCGATGTTCCCGAGACCGGCCACCAGGTAAGTCTTGTCAGCCACGTTTATTCAGCGGCAGCCTCAGCCTGAGCGGCAACGTTGCGGGTGGTCTTCACGCCGCAGATAACGCTGTCTTTCCCGGTGAGAACGGTGATGTTGTCCAGCTTGATGTCGCCGGCCTTGATCTTCTTGTCGAGGTCGAGCTTGGAAATATCTACCGTAATGTCGTCAGGCAGGTACTTCATGAGGGCGCTGATCTTGAGAGTCCTGAGGCTCTGAACGAATTTACCACCCTTCTGAACACCAACTGCGTGTCCTGTGATAACCACGGGAACGGAAATGCTGACGGGCTTGTCTTCGCTGACGGCAAGGAAGTCCACGTGCAGGCAGTTGTCCTTTACGGGATGGAACTGGAGTTCGTGAAGAACTGCGGTAAATTTCTTTCCGTTGTCAAGAACGATGTCTACGATGAAGGACTGAGGGGTGTCGGTAAGACCTTTGAGTTCTTTCTCATTCACGAGGAAGAGAACGTTCTCCATACCGTTTCCATAGAGGTTGCAGGGGACGAGACCCTGTTTGCGGAAGGCCTTGATGACAGCCTTGTTGCCGGCTTCGCGTGCCTGGCCTTTCAGTTCGAAATGTTGCATTTTTCTTTTGTTTTAAAATGTGTTACTCATCCCTGCGCATGGCCGGGACCCATTGCACCAAAACCCTTCGGTTTTAAAATGCGTGCAAAGATATAATTGTTTTTGAAAATGAACAAATTATTTCACCAGAGCGGTGGCTTCGTTCCAGGCCAGTTTCTTATAGAACTCCCGGAGCTCGTTGTTGCCATGGCAGGGGAGGAACATACTGAACCCGCAGTGTGTTTTTATCTCCACCGAATTCATTACCCTGGGAGTATGGGCTTCGTAAAGCACGCAGTCGTTAAGGGCAGCCTCGAAGCGTTTGGAGTCCTCATAGCTGATTCCTGCGTTTTTCAGGATATCCCTGAGGTCGTAGAAGTAATGCTGGTTGTGGCGATAGAATTTCTGAACCCTGGTAGGATTAATGGAAGCGATTTCGTCCCGGTATTTCTCGAAAAGATCCAGGCAGACCTTCCCCAGTGCTTCCAGTTTTGAGCAGTCTATGTATGAAATGACGGCGGTCTTTGCGCTGCCGGATCTGTTCTGCACGCTGTTGTAGAATTCTTCGCATACGGCCTGGGGATCGGCGGGGGATGGCTGAAGCAGATGCGATACCATGCCCGGGTAATAAAACCCTTCCGCAGGTATTTCCGCCGCAGAGAACCCGATGTAATCTGTGATATGCCTGAACTCGTAGGCCACTTCTATTCCTCCCATCAGGCAGGCGTCCATAAGCAGATAGTCCAGGTGCATTGGAACGCAGTTGGGGAAATCGTAAATTTCGAATTCGTATGCCCAGGTTCCGCTTGTGGTCTGCACCACTTCGTTGCCGAGACTTTTTACCGGCATGTCGTCCTGGTACGGCTCAATGTAGGGAACTGCGCCCTCTGGGGCGTCTATCGTATCTTCCTTGGCGGTATGGGCGCCGGCAGAGGTCCAGATAAGCTCTTCATCGGTTCCGGTTTTTCCGTAATATCCCCGCGGCAGCCATCCGGTTCCGTGGGAAGAGAAAATCATCCCGTAGTGCTGCGAGGGAAAGTGCTCCTGGATGAACCCCAGTGCGGTTTCGGCTCCTTTTTTTGTGGTGAGTATAGTGCCGGCCTCCATGGTAAGGACTGTGTCGCAGACAACTTTGCCGTCGAAATCCCTGAAAATGTTTATGACATAGGGGCTGGTGGGTGTTGAGTAGTCGAATGCCCGGGTTGTGCTGTGGGTTACGACCACGAGGGCTTTTCGCCCGCCTTTCAGCGGAAGGGGTGCGTTGGAAAGCTGGATTATTTCATCTATGTCTCCTTTGAGGTAGGAGCTGATGCTGTTGTAGCCTGCAGAATACAGGATAAGTACCCTGTCGTAATCTTTAACTGTGGGGCTGTGTTCCGGGCCGAAAACTGCAAGGTCGCAGGAGGCAGCGGCAAACAACACCAGCAGTGAGGCGATTATTTCTGCAAAACGTTTCATCCCGGCAAATATACCGGATTTTTTGGGATTTTCCTATCTTTGCGTCGATGGATGCGAACGAAAGGTTGCTCAAAGATTATTCCTATTTCCTGAGGATGGAAAGGAAGATGTCTCCGAATACGGTGGCTTCCTATCTGTCTGATGTGTCGGCCTTTGTCTCGTCTCCGGAGGCAGGGAGCAATGTGGCGTCAGATGCAACTCAGGACAGTATTACGGACTATCTGGTGAGTTGTGCGTCCAGGCTTGGAAGCCGGTCCCAGGCCCGGGTCCTCAGCGCCCTGCGGTCTTTTTTCGGCTGGCTGGTGCTGGAAGGGGAGAGAGCGGACAATCCCTGCGATTCTCTCAGTGCGCCGAAGCTGGGCCGGCATCTTCCTTCCGATATCCTGAGTGTGGAAGAGGTGGATGCGATAATTTCCGGCGTAGATTGCAGCGGCTGGCAGGGGATGCGCGACCGTGCCATCCTGGAAATACTGTATGGCTGCGGGCTTCGGGTGTCCGAGCTTTGCGAGCTGGCGATTTCCAGGGTATATGTTGCCGAAGGTTTCCTTCGGATAACCGGCAAGGGCGATAAGGAAAGGCTGGTGCCTCTGGGTGAGATGGCTGCCGAGGCCTATGAAAACTATCTGGCCGAACGGCCGGAACCTGTTGCCGGAGCGGAGGATATAGTGTTCCTGAACCGGTTCGGGGCCCCTTTGAGCAGGATTTCCGTGTTCAAGATGGTGCGGAAGCGTGCGCTTGCCGCCGGAGTGACCAAAGAGCTTTCTCCGCACAGTTTCCGCCATTCGTTCGCCACCCACCTGATAGAGAACGGAGCAGATTTGAGGGTAGTTCAGGAGATGCTGGGGCACGAGAGCATACTTACTACTGAAATTTACACGCATATCGACCGTCGCAGCTGGCAGAAATCGGTGCTGGAACACCATCCAAGGGCAGGTATGCCAGATAATCGTTTATAAATTTTGTAAACGCA
>JAGAAU010000001.1 GCA_017615135.1 Bacteroidales bacterium
ATGTCGTTCTCTTCCACATACCTCTTTATTAGCGCTATGAACTCCGCGCCGAACTTCTTTGCCTTGCCTTCCCCTACTCCCTGGCATTTCTGCAGTTCCTCGAAGGTTACCGGGTAGAGTATGGACATATCTTCCAGGGCCGGGTCCGAGAATATGATCCAGGGCTGCAGCTTAAGCTTGTGGCCTATGGATTTGCGGAGGTCTTTCAGCATCGGAAGCAGGTTGCTGTCTCCACCGCCGCCTGCGGAAATGGCCGCGGCCGCCATTGCGGAGTCATCGTCGTCGTCATCGTCTGAAGTGCCCTTGGAAAACACCCTGTCTTCCACCAGCCGCAATTCGGTGGGATGCTTTGAGAACTCCCTGCCGGCGTCTGTGGCATAGACGAGACCGTAAGACTCGATTTCCTTCTCCAGCAGATGAAGGGTGAGCCCCTGATGCACCACCGTACACCAGAATTTCTCCGAATGGTCCTTGCCGGCCCCGAAGAAACTTAGCTGGTTATGCTTGAAGGAGCTTATGATGGAATTGTTGATTCCTGCGAGAATATTGGCGATATGGTCGGTCTTGAAGTGCTCCGGGAGAGCCTCTATAAGATCTATAACCAGCTTCATCTCCTTCCTGCCGTCGAAAGTCTGGCGGGGGTTGCGGCAATTGTCGCACGCGCCGCAGTTATCCTTTGGATAATCTTCACCGAAATAGTTGAGCAGCAGTTTTCTGCGGCACTGGCTGGATTCTGCGTAAGAAACCACTTCGTCCAGCAGCTGGCGGCTGATTTCCTGCTCGGCAACAGGCTTGCCCTGCATAAACTTCTCCAGTTTGCGGATATCGGAGTAGCTGTAATAGGCAATGCACTGTCCGCCCTGCCCGTCGCGGCCCGCGCGGCCGGTTTCCTGATAGTAGCTCTCTATGCTCTTGGGAATGTCGTAGTGTATGACGAACCGCACGTCGGGCTTGTCTATACCCATTCCGAAGGCTATGGTGGCCACTATAATGTTCACCTCCTCCATCAGGAAGCGGTCCTGATTCTCCGCCCTGGTCTTGGCATCCAGCCCCGCATGGTAAGGCAAAGCCTTTATGCCGTTGATGCACAGCAGCGAAGCCAGCTCCTCAACCTTCTTCCGGCTGAGGCAGTAAATAATACCGGACTCAGACGGATGCTGGTGGATGAACTTGATGATATCTTTCTCCGGTTCAACCTTATCCCTGATTTCATAGTAGAGATTAGGACGGTTGAAGGAAGATTTGAACACCTCCGCATCCGGAATCCCGAGGGTTTTGAGGATGTCGCTCTGGACCTTCGGAGTTGCGGTAGCTGTAAGTGCGATTATAGGAGCCCGCCCGATGGTATCGACCAGACTGCGGATGCGACGGTATTCCGGCCGGAAATCATGCCCCCACTCGGAGATACAGTGCGCTTCATCTACAGCATAGAAAGAGATTTTCACACCCCTGAGAAGGCTGATGTTCTCTTCTTTTGTGAGCGACTCAGGCGCCACATAGAGAATCTTGGTCTTTCCAGAAACCAGGTCGTCCCGTACCTCGTCTATCTGCTGGCGGCTCAGGGAAGAATTCAGGAAGTGCGCAACGGAGCCGGTTCCCGCCTCGAAACTGCGCAACAAATCTACCTGATTCTTCATCAGGGCTATAAGAGGCGATATCACTATCGCCGTACCGTCCATAATCAGGGCCGGCAGCTGATAGCAGAGAGACTTCCCTCCGCCGGTGGGCATAAGCACAAAGGCATCGCCCCCCTCAATAAGACACCGGATTACGCGTTCCTGGTCTCCTTTGAAGGCATCGTAGCCAAAAAACTCTTTCAGAGTCTTGTGGATTATCTGGGAGTCTGCCTGCTGCATGCTTTGTGCGGTAAGTGGTTAAAAAGTGTGAATTGCAAGTCCTGAGCGCAGTTTAGGCTCGAACCAAGTGGTCTTGGGAGGCATGATGGCGCCGCTGTCGGCAATATCTTCAAGCTGCTTCATGGAAACGGGGCAAAGTGCGAACGCAACTTTCATCTCTCCGCTGTCTACACGGCGCGAGAGTTCTTCCAACCCGCGGATACCGCCCACGAAATCTATGCGCTTATCTGTACGCAAATCCTTGATTCCAAGCAACTTATCCAATACAAGGCGGGAAAGGACAGTAACGTCCAGCACCTCTATGGTATCTGAGTCGTCGTAACGGCCGGGGCGCGCGACAAGTGAGTACCACTCCCCGTCCAGATACATCGAGAAGCTGTGCAGGGTTTCAGGTCTCCAGGGAGCCTTGCCCTTTTTCTCCACTACGAAGTCTTCTTCCAGTGCCTTCAGGAACGAAGCCTTGTCATAAGGCCCCAAATCCTTTACCACCCTGTTGTAATCCAATATCTTAAGCTGGCTGGACGGGAAGCATACCGCCATGAAGAAATTATATTCTTCGTCGCCGGTATGGGCGGGATTCTTCTTGCGGCGCTCTTCCCCTACCCTTGCTGCCGCCGCGGTACGATGATGTCCGTCCGCCACATAGAAAGCCTCTACCTGAGTATTGAAGAGCGTGCTGATGCGCTCAACTACCTTCTGGTCTGCGATAACCCAGAAACGGTGCCTGAAGTTATTTTCATCGATAAAGTCATACTCGGGGGCTGAAGCCTTGCAGGTAGCCTCCACTATGGAGTTCAGCTCCTGATTGTCCTTGTAGGCAAAAAACACCGGCTCTATATTGGCGCTCTGTATGTCTACATGGTGCATACGGTCGTCCTCCTTATCCTTGCGGGTGAGCTCGTGTTTCTTGATTTTACCGGAAGAATAATCGTCTGTATGGGCGCAGAGCACAATGCCGTACTGGGTACGCTCCCCCATAGTCTGGGAATAGACATAATAACAGGGAGAAGCGTCGCGCACGAGCCAACCCTTGTCCTGCCATGCCTTGAAGTTCTCTACCGCCCTGGCGTATACCCGGGTGTCGTTATCTGCCGGAATAGGTCTGAAATCTATCTCTGCCTTGGTGATGTGAAGAAGAGACTTTTCTCCGGCCATTGCAGCCGCTTCCTCCCCGCTGAGTACGTCGTAGGGCGGACATGCGACTTCTTCCACCAGATTCTTAGGTGGCCTGATTGCTGCGAAAGGTTTGACTCGTACCATAATATGAGATTTTACTTGTTAACCTGAAAACGCCTGTCCCCGGTCTTGAAGAAGGCGGCTATCTGACGCGCGGCGGCAAGACCTGCGTTAATATTGGCCTCGGAGGTCTGGGCTCCCATTTTCTTGGGAGTGGCGAACACCCTGAGTCCGAATTTTTCCTGCATGGCCGCAATGTTGTCCGGAGCCACGTCTGCAGCATATTTAAGATCCGGACGATCCTCCAGTGCCTTCTCGAGCCCGGCCTCGTCTATAACCTCCTTGCGGGCGGTATTTATGAGGGTGGCACCCTTCGGCATGCGGGTGATAAGCTCGTAACCTATGCTGCCTACGGTCTGGGGAGTGGCGGGAATGTGGATGCTCAGGTAATCGCTCCCGGCATACAGTTCCTCGAGACTCGTTACAGGCTCGGCACCTGCGGCGGAAATCTGCTCCGCACTGAGGAAGGGATCCAGAGCCCTGACCTTCATGCCGAGAGCCGCGGCCTTCTGGCCCACGAGCCGCCCGACATTGCCGTATGCCTGGATACCGATGGTCTTTCCGGCCACCTCGGAACCGGTTGCAGGGGTGAACTGCGTGCGCGCCATGAAAATCATCATCGCCACCGCAAGTTCGGCAACAGCGTTGGCATTCTGCCCGGGGGTATTCATCACGACGACTCCCGCTGCAGTTGCGGCGGCAAGGTCTACATTGTCGTAACCGGCACCGGCACGAACCACTATCTTGAGCTTCGGAGCAGCCGCTATAACCTCTGCAGTCACTTTATCGGAGCGGATAATCATCGCTTCCACGTCAGCCACGGCAGCCTCCAAATCGCTCTGGCCGGCATACTTTTCAAGCATCAGCACCTCGTGTCCTTCTGCTGCGAGGATTTCCTTTATCCCCTGCACCGCCACTGGCGCAAAGGGTTTCTGTGTTGCTACAAGTACTTTCATTTCTTAAGATTTTCAAACTCTTGCATCACTTTTACCAGGGCCTCTACGTCTTCCTGAGAGCAGGCGTTGTAGATAGATGCGCGGAAACCTCCCACGGAACGGTGACCTTTGATTCCAACCATTCCCCTTTCCTTGGCGAAGGCGAGGAACTCGTCCTGGAGCTCTTCCTTCCCTTCAGCCATAACGAAGGTAACGTTCATAATGGAACGGTCTTCAACCGCAGCGGTGCCGCGGAACAGGCTGTTGCGGTCTATTTCCGCATACAGGGTAGCCGCCTTCTTCTTGTTGCGCTCATGAATTGCCTCAACACCTCCAATACCCTTGAGCCACTTGAGAGTTTCGTTCATCACGAACACCGCAAACACCGGAGGAGTGTTGAACATGGAACCCTTGTCTATATGGGTGCGATAATCGAGCATAGTGGGGATGTAATGGCTGACCTTTCCGAGCACGTCCTTGCGGACGATTACCACCGCCACACCTGCAGGGCCCGCATTCTTCTGGGCACCGGCATAAATCACCGCATACTTGGACACATCCACCGGGCGGCTGAGAATGTCGGACGACATATCGGCCACAAGAGGCACCGGACTGTCCATATCGGTACGGATTTCAGTTCCGTAAATGGTATTGTTGGTGGTAATGTGGAAATAATCCGCATCGGCGGGAATCTCATACCCCTTGGGAACGTAGCTGTAGTTCGCATCTGCGGAAGATGCCACCACCACAACGTCGCCTCCGAGCCCCTTGGCTTCCTTACAGGCCTTCTTGGCCCAAAGGCCGGTCTCGAGATAGGCGGCCTTCTTCTCCAGCAAATTGGCCGCAACGCAGAGGAACTGCATGCTCGCACCGCCTCCGAGGAAGAGGACTTCGTAACCTTCAGGTATATTGAGGAGTTCTTTCCAGTTAGCACGGCACTCGTCCATCACCGCTTCCCATTCCTTTGTACGATGAGAAACAGACAGGAGAGACACACCGGTTCCTTTGAAATCCTTCATTGCTTCGATAGCATTGTCGATAGCTACCTGAGGGAGCAGGCAGGGACCGGCGTTGAAAACGTGTACTTTCTTCATCTTTCTGACTTTTTAACTTTCTAAACAGATTATAAAGATATGGATTTATTTTCACAAACACAACCGGAAATTTTCGATACCGCATCAATAAAAGTTTCTACGGCACCCAGGCGCACCGCCGCATCGATGGAGCAGCTCTCTCCAAATTCGGGGGCAGCCTGTTTCAGGTCCATGCTTTTGAGCAGTTTCATAACCGCCGGCATGGCGTCGTAAGGGAAAGAGAGCCGGAAATGTTTCACCGCAGTCTTCTCAATCTTTTCCGCCGCCGCGAGGGCCTCTGCAGTGCTGCCTCGATATGCCGCGATGAGCCCCGGGACCCCCAGTTTCACCCCTCCGAAATACCGTACTACCACTACCAGAACGTCGCTCAGGCCCGCAGAGTCTATTTGCGAGAGTATCTGACGCCCCGCAGTGCCGGCAGGTTCGCCGTCGTCCGAGGCGCGCCATGGTTCGCCGTCAACCCCCAGCCGCCAGGCATAACAATGATGGCGCGCATCGTGGAATTCCTTCTTCAGGGACGCTATATGCAGCTTTATCTCCTCTTCCGTCTCTACCGGGCAGGCAAAGGCAGTAAAGCGGCTTCCCCTGTCCTTGAAAACCCCTTCCGCCGGTGCGGCTATGCTCAAATATTTATCTTTTGTTTCCAAATTCAATCCAAAATTAGTGAATAATTGATATCTTCGCAATATGAATTACAAATACAGGATAACACTTTCCGGAATTAAAGGATTCTACCGCCTGTACGTCGTCAACGGCGACAGCACATTATATACTTTCCATAAGCAGCTCAGGGCCGACCTGGAGTTCCCGATGGACCAGCAAATCCTTTTCAAGGCACTGGACGCCGCCGGCAACACCATAGCCAAATACGCCCTCATAGACCTGGGCCAGGGAGCGGTGGACGACGTTAGAATCGCCGATACCATAAAGGCCGGCGCAGTCTCGTTCATCTACTATTACGACATTTCCTCCAGGAAGAGCGTTACAATCACCCTGGAGGGCGAAGATGCCGGCTCACGTCCCTGCAGCTTCCCGATGATTCTTGAATCCAAGGGTCCCAATCCCATCGAGTTCGAAAACGGCTATGTAGCCTTCGAAGACCTTCCTCCCGAGCAGAAGCACCTTCCCGGCGAGCGCGAAGAAGATGACGACGAGGATGATGAGGACCTTGAAGACGACGGAGAAGAATCCTCCGACGAAGACGAGGAACTCCTCTACGACAACGAAGAATTCTAGACTCAGCCTTTCCACAATCTACTGCGTCATCGCTGCGCGATAAAAAGGTACATGGTTTTATACAAAATGCGTTGTTTTTGATAAAAACGGCGTACCCAGGGTACATGGTTTTATGCAAAACCGGGCCTTTTTGAGCAAAACGGCGTACCTGACCGGCAGGGAGTTGCCCCCCCGGGTTGCCTTCGCTTCGCTCATCCTTCCCACTGCGCTGCGCTTGTGGGCCCCTCCCGTTTACGAGGCCACGGGTG
>JAGAAU010000128.1 GCA_017615135.1 Bacteroidales bacterium
GAACAGGGCTTCCATCGTTATGAAATTCCCGCCCAGCAATATTCCTTCGGCCTTTCCGGGGATATTGTTCTCTTCCGGAGGCAGATTGTAGATGGGAACTTTCCCGAACAGCAGGTCCCTGAGCCTGTTGCGGCTGGGCTCATCGCCCTTCTGCTTGCAAAGGTCTATGCACATATTGCCGTGAATGCTCATCACTCCGGCATTGTACCATGCAAGGTGGAAATTAGTGATGTCGCTGTAGCCCACTATCCACTTGGGATGGGCGCTAATGTCGGCAAGGTCCAGACGGTCTACGAAGTGTATGCCGCCGTATCCTCCCCTGGATGGAATTATCGCCTTTATTTCATCGTCGCGCAGAGCCCAGAGGAAGTCTTCATAGCGGAGCACGAAAGGCAAGCCCTTTACGCCCAGGTCTTTATCCAGATTCTTACCCTGGCGCACGAACTGGCCTTCAACTGGAACCAGCCCCCATGAGCGCAGAACCTCGCAGGCACGGAACACAGTAGAATCGTCCTGGGCAGGAGCATATGAGGGCGAGATTACTGCAACTTTATCGCCCGGTTTGAGATAATCCGGACGCAGCGGAGCCATCTGGGCCGATGCGGAATGCAGGGAACCGGAAAGGACGGCAAGCGCCGCCAATGCAAACAACGACTTGACTCTCATATCTTACTCCTCAGGCATGAACATAGGGTCCCAGGCCGGCAGCATCACTGGCTTCTGGCTCAGCATCTTCAGCACATCCTCCGGAACGAACTTACGCTCCACCACAAGCCGGAACATATAATTATCGAACCACTCGTCCGTCATAATCAGTTTACCCTTATAGCCGCTTGCAGCGCCCCAACTGTTTTCTACCATCCACTTCAGGGGCTTGTCGTCCTTAAGGTCTACCGCAACCAGTGTCATAGCATGGGAAGAGCCGCTTGCATGGGTAGCCACGCGCTCTTTCTTGTTCATCCTGAAATCTACCCCGAAGAGCGACTCGTAATCGTAATTGGCGATATCCAGAAGCCCGCGCTTCCTGTCCATGAACTTGCCCACGTCGCAGGAGAAATACATAGCGGTGTTGTCCTTGATGGATTCTATCGCAATTGCCTTGATGGTCTCTACGGGCAAATTGATATAGAGCCAGTTCTGTCCGTCGTAAGTATGGCGGTCGAAGTCTATTTCATACACCTTGCCGTACTCGTGGCAAGGGTCGTTCATCAGCATCACATAACCATTCTCAAGGTCCTGAGGCACATATTCAGCCCGGAAAGAGGCGGGAGTCCATTTTTCTCCTTTCCATTCGAACTCAGTGGGAGGAACGCCCAGGCAGAGGGCCAGGATATGATACACTTCCGCGAGCATCTCAGTCTTGCGGTCCTGAAGGGCTTTGCGGGGCAGGCCTCTCAGCTCCAGGCCGTCTTTGCGCAGGAGAGTCTTGATTTGGGCGCTCATCTGGCGCGTATTGTTGGAAGAGAATGTCTCCGGCATCACGTCGGCCGGCACCACCCCGTACTTGGTTATCAGGTTGGCGACTCCGGTAAACTGTCCGCCGTCGCTCAGCGGATTGCTGAAAAGCCAGTCTACCTTGCGGTCTTCCATCGGGAGTTCGCGGGTGTCGATTATGCCCTGGAGGAACAGGTTGGCCTTTTCCAGCTGGTCCCAGAAGAAGGTATAATTCTGAGAGAACTGGAACTCTGCGGGCAGGTCGTGCTCTTCTATCGCAGCCGCACGCAGCACATTAAGCCCGGTGAACAGCCAGCATCGCCCAGACTGCTTCTGGTCTGTAACTGCCTTTGTCTTAACACAATGCGAGAATTCCTTCCCAAACTCCGCGGCATTTTCCGCATTTTCTGCAAGAACCGCTATGGAAGTGCCTGCAAGTGCGTTGCGCAGGGCTTTCTCTGAAGGAGTTGCGCCGTATCCTTTACGAATGCTGGTAAGCATTTCCGGGGTAATGCCGCCGCCTGGAGTCTGCGCGGCCAGGGTAAATGCGCCAAACGCGAGCGTGGCGAGTATCAAAGACAATTTTCTCATAATTCAATTTTACAACTTGCTAAGTTAACAATCTTTTCAGAAATATTTACATACCTTTGCCGTACGATGAGAACAGATATTGCGGTAATTGGCGGAGGTGCCTCCGGACTTATGGCCGCCTGGAGTGCAGCCGACACTGCGAACCGGGAAGGGAAGGCAATACAGGTAACCGTACTGGAGAAAATGCCCCGTCCCGGGCGGAAGATAATGATAAGCGGGAAAGGCCGCTGCAACTTCACCAATGTCAAAGACTGGGAAGACTTCAGCGCCCACGTTGCTTCCGGGGCCAATTTCATCAAATCGTCCTTTTTTGCCTTCAACAGCCGAAACACAGTAGATTTCTTCGAGTCTCACGGCATGCCGGCGGTAATAGAGAGAGGCGACCGCGCATATCCGGCTTCCTACCGTTCCTCGGACGTGGTGGACACCCTTACAGGGGCCTGCCAGGGAGCCGGGGTGAAGATAGAGACCGAGTGCGAAGTCTGCACCGTCACCGCCAAAGCCGATAAAGGATTCAGTATCGAGTGCGCCGACGGGCGCACATACCTCGCCGGCAAGGTCATCATTGCAACCGGAGGGCTCTCCTACCCCGGAACCGGTTCTACCGGAGACGGATACCGTTTTGCCACGGAAGCCGGCCACAGCATCAAGCCCACTTTTCCGTCTCTCACCGCCCTGGTTCCAAAAGGCTACAAGGACGGCCCGGTGCAGAAAGGGCACATCGCGCGCGAAACGCCCCTAAGCGAACTCGGCAGCAAATTCTGCGGCACTTCCCTTAAAAATATCGGGGCAAAACTCATAATCCAGGGCTCCACAGCACTCGAACTCTTCGGCGACATAGATTTTACAGACGGCGGCATAGAAGGGCCGCTCGGGTTCCAGATGAGCCGTAAATGCATCAAATCCATGCTTGGCGGTTGCCGTGCCGAGGTAGAGCTGGACCTGAAAACCACTGTTTCCGCACAGGAACTGACCGAACGTGTAAAGGAGCTCTGGGCCTCCGTAAATGCCGATCCGCGCAGCGTCAGACTGCGCGAAAAGGAAAAATGCCGCATACTGCTGGGCAAGCTCATGCCCTGGGATCTGATTCCCGCATTCACCGCCAGCAACCCCGACATTCTCACCGTCACCCACCCGGAAAGGCGAAAGACCATAGTGAAGGTCTGGCCCGACAGAATTGCCGCCGCACTTAAAGCCTGGCGCTTCGAGATTGCCGGATATGTAGGCTACGAGCGTGCCGTGGTTACTGCAGGCGGGGTTGACACATCGGAATTCATCGCCAAGACTATGGAGTCCAGGAAGGTACCGGGGCTCTACCTCTGCGGCGAACTTCTGGACATCGACTGCGACACCGGCGGCTACAACCTCCAGGCTGCCTTCTCCACAGGCGCCCTGGCCGGCCGCTCCGCCGCCATTTCTCTGCTTTAGCAGTCAGGTAAAATTAGTCAATCAGGCTGCCCCACTCGTCGGTGCGGGCATCGAGATCGCGTTTAAGCTCAAGATAGGAGCGGGTAAGTTCCATTATATCGTCTGAAGGAGACGGTGCCTGCAGAATCTTTTCGATGTCCTTCATTGCAGTTTCAAGCCGCTCTATTTCCGCCTCCAGCCACTTGATGCGGTTCTGCCGGCGACGTTCCAGCTTCTGGGCCTCGCGAGACTTGGCATAGGACTCCTGCTTGCGGACGACATTCTGTTCCTGTTCTACCTTCTGCGGAGCAGATGCGCGCTCAAGTTCCTGAAGGGATTCCAGTTTACGGCGCTGAAGATAATCGGAAACGCTGCCAAGATGTTCGCGTACCCTGCCGTCGCGGAACTCATAGACCTTGTCTACCAGGCCGTCAAGGAAGTCGCGGTCGTGGGAAACTATGACCAGAGCGCCGTCGTAGGCCTGAAGAGCCTGCTTAAGAACGTCCTTGGACTTGATGTCCATGTGATTGGTAGGCTCGTCGAGAGCAAGAAGATTATGGCTCTGAAGCATCAGGCGAGCCATTCCCAGACGGGCCCTTTCGCCACCGCTCAGCACGGAAACACGCTTGTCTATGTCTTCCCCGCGGAAAAGGAACTGGGCCAGCAGGTCGCGCAGTTTGCTGCGGATATCGCCAACGGCAACACGGTCCAGAGTGCTGAACACCGTTTCCTTCTTATCCAGCACATCTTCCTGATTCTGAGCGAAATAGCCAAGGTCTACATTGTACCCGCGGAACACCTCGCCCCCGAGTGGAGCCAGTTCTCCCGCAATGATACGCATCAGGGTGGTTTTTCCCTCGCCGTTCCGGCCCACCAGGGCAATTTTCTCGGCCCGGCGTATCTCTATGTTGGCATCGGTAAAGACAGTCTTGCCGGGATAACCGGCGCAGAGGCCTTCCGCCTTGAAGATAACGTCTCCGGAACGGGGCGCAGGCGGGAACTTAACCGTGAGGGTAATATTATCGGTAGGGTCTATCTCAACCCTGTCCAGCTTCTCAAGAGCCTTGATGCGGCTTTGAACCTGATTGCTCTTGGTAGGTTTATAGCGGAAGGCGTTTATGAACTCCTCCGTCTTCTCAATCATCCGCTGCTGATTGTCGTACGCGGCGCGCTGCTGCTCCATGCGTTCCTCGCGCAGAAGCAGATATTTGGAATACGGAACCTTATAGTCGTGGATATGCCCGAGCATAATCTCCACGGTGCGGTTGGTTACCGTATCCAGGAACTTACGGTCGTGAGACACAAGCAGAAGAGCGCCTTTACGGTCTTTCAGATAGCCCTCGAGCCACTCTATAGACTCTATGTCAAGATGGTTGGTGGGCTCGTCCAGCATCAGAAGGTCCGGAGAGCGGAGCAGGATTTTCGCCAGCTCTATGCGCATGTTCCAGCCCTGAGAGAAGGTTTCGGTGTTCCGGCCCAGTTCTTCGTCCTTGAAGCCAAGTCCAAGCAGAGTCTTGCGGGCCTGAACTTCAGGAGGTTCGTTATGGGACACGTTCAGCGCGTCGTTCAGATCTCCCAGCCTCTCTATCAGCTCAAGGTATTCCGGAGAATCATAATCCGTGCGTTCGGAAAGCTCCGCTGTGAGTTCCTCAATCTTCCGCTCGAGCCCGGCAGTTTCCGCAAAGGCCTCCATTGTCTCCTCCAGCACCGTCCGCCCGCGGTTGTGCTCCATTATCTGGGGCAGATACCCCACGCTTACGGACGAAGGCTTTTCTACCCGCCCGGAACTGGGATTCTGCAGCCCGCAGATTATTTTCATCAGAGTGGATTTACCGGCTCCGTTTTTGCCGGTCAGTCCTATCCTGTCCTTTTCGCCAATATGGAAATTAATGGAATCGAGCAGTACGAACCCTCCATAGGCAACGGTCAGGTCTTCAATGGAGATCATGCCAGAGACTCCAGGGTAGCCTCGAGCGCCGCAATCCTTGCAAGGGCATCGCTCTCCTTCTTGCGCTCGGCGGCAACCACCGCTTCAGGCGCACCGGAGACGAAGCGCTCGTTGGACAGTTTTGCCCGAACTCCAGCCAGGAATTTGCGCTGATGTTCCAGCTCGGCCTCAGCCTTCTTGCGCTCTTCGCCCGAATCTATCAGACCTGAAAGCGCTACCGTGAACTTGACTGTCCCTACTATGAAGGAAACTCCGGAACCGGAGCATGCACCAAACTCAACCTTGGATAGATTTGCAGCCTTGACGAGCAGGGGAACCATTTCTTTGGAGAATTTTCCTTCCACAAAGAGTTCCAACTCCTCCTTGGGGGGCAGACCTTTCTGGGCACGCACTCCCCTGACGTTCACCACCGCTTCGCGCATTACGTCGAAGGCGGCGAGGAAAGCGTCGTCGTAAGGGCCGGCAACCGGAGTTCTCTGGAACATAATGGTTTCTCCGTTGCGTCTCTGCTCCATAGCCTGCCAGAGCTCTTCAGTGATGAAAGGCATGACAGGATGGATGAGCCTGAGCAGCTTGTCGAAGAACTCCACGCTGGCAGCAAAGGTATAAGGATCGCAGGGACGTCCATACGCAGGTTTGACCATCTCCAGGTACCACGAACAGAAATCGTCGCGGAAGAGCTTATAAATGGTCATGAGGGCATCTGAGATGCGGAACTTCGAATAGTGGTCCTCTACGGTTACGATGCTCTTGCTGAGCAGGTTGTCGAACCATTTTACGGCCGCGCGGGCAACCTCGGGCTGTTCGGCCTTCTCGTCTATGTCCCAGCCGCTGATAAGGCGCCAGGCATTCCAGATTTTACCGCAGAAATTACGCCCCTGCTCTATCTGGCTTTCATCGTAGAGAATATCGTTACCGGCGGAGGAGCACAGCAGCATACCTATCCTGACCGCATCGGCACCGTATTTCTCAATCAGCACGAGCGGATCGGGGCTGTTGCCGAGAGTTTTGCTCATCTTGCGCCCGAGCTTGTCGCGTACGATACCGGTGAGGTAAACGTTGTGGAAAGGAATGTCGTTGCGGAACTCGTTTCCGGCCATAATCATCCTGGCAACCCAGAAGAA
>JAGAAU010000129.1 GCA_017615135.1 Bacteroidales bacterium
AGCGACTATGAGTTTGACACCCTGATGAGGGAACTGACCGACCTGGAGGACATGTATCCGGAATTCATTACTCCGGACTCCCCTTCCAGGAAGGTCGGAAGCGACCTGGACGAGTCCGTGGGGAAGGAATTCAGGCAGTATCCGCACAGGTATCCTATGCTCTCGCTCGGGAACACGTACAGTATCTCCGAGGTGGAAGAGTTTGCGGAAAGGGCCGTAAAGACTGTGCCTGAAGGGTTTACGTACTCATGTGAACTGAAGTTCGACGGCACTGCCATCTGCCTGACCTACAAGAAGGGCAAGCTGGTGCAGGCGCTGACTCGTGGAGACGGCATTGTCGGGGACGATGTAACCGAGAACGCCAGACGCATCTCCAATATTCCCCAGCAGCTTCACGGGAACTATCCGGAGGAGTTCGAGATCAGGGGCGAGGTGCTGATGCCTTACTCCGCATTCGATCATCTGAATGAACTCAGGGCTCTGGATGAGGAACAGCCTTTCGCCAATCCCAGAAATGCGGCGTCAGGCTCCCTGAAGCTGATCAATCCGGATGAAGTGGCCCAGCGCGGCCTGTGGTGCACCCTGTATCATATCCCGGCCCAGAGCCTGGACTTCGAATCCCACGACCAGGCCCTGCGAGCAGCAGCCTCCTGGGGTCTTCCGGTTTCGGATGAAAGGCGTCTCTGCCATAGTATTGGCGAGATACGCGAGTTCATCGACTATTGGGATGTGAACCGTAAGAACCTGCCTTATGCCACCGACGGCGTGGTCATCAAGATTAACGAGATGGCCTACCAGAGGGCCCTGGGCTATACGGCCAAATCCCCCCGCTGGGCAGTGGCCTACAAGTTCAAGGCGGAACAGGCGCTCACTCCCATCCTTTCCATCGATTATCAGGTAGGCCGCACCGGTGCCATCACCCCCGTGGCCAACCTCGAACCGGTGTTGCTCTCCGGCACCATAGTGAAGAGGGCGACGCTGGTGAATGAAGACCAGATACGCCAGCTGGACATCCACGAAGGCGATTATGTCTATGTGGAGAAAGGCGGCGAGATCATACCCAAAATCACGGCTGTGGAACCCTCCAAGCGCAAGGCAGGGGCTAAAGTGCCGGAATTCCCCAAGCTCTGCCCGGACTGCGGCACTCCCCTTGTCCGCGAGGAAGACGAAGCCAAGTGGTTCTGCCCGAACAGCGACGGATGCCCCATGCAGATCAAGGGGGAACTGCTGCATTTCACGGGCCGTAAAGCAATGGACGTGCTTGCCGGAGAAGCAACGGTGGACCAACTCTACACTCTGGGCTTCGTGCGCACCCCTGCGGATTTCTACGACCTTACCATGCATCAACTGATGAGTCTGGAAGGATGGCGTGAGAAATCCGCAATCCGTTTCAAGGCAAGCCTGGACAAATCCCGCGAGGTTCCTTTTGAGCGCGTTCTCTTCGCCCTCGGAATCCGTTTCGTCGGGGAAACCACCGCCAAGACGGTTGCAAGGCATTTTGGAGATGTGGATTCCCTTATCGCCGCCACCGAAGAGCAGCTTAAGGAGGTCCCGGACGTGGGCGATGTTTGCGCAAAGAGCATATACGATTACTTCCGCGATGAGCGGCATCTGATAGAGATTCAGAGGCTCAGGGCCCATGGCCTGCGATTCAGCATCGAAGAGCCCGCAGCAGCCGCCTCCGAGGCCCTGGATGGCAAGATAATAGTTATCTCCGGCACCTTCAGCATCTCTCGGGACGAGATGAAGGCTCTGATAGAAAAACACGGCGGCAAGAATTCCGGGAGCGTCAGCGGCAAGACCTCTTTCCTGCTGGCCGGCGAGAAACCGGGCCCGGAGAAGATTAAGAAATGCGAAGAACTCGGAGTGCCGGTCATAGGCGAGGCCGAGTTTATGGAAATGCTGCCCGCAGAGGCCCCTGTGGCATCTTCTGAGGGCAAGGTAGAACAGTTAAGCTTGTTTTAGAGAATGCGGAAATACCAGTTGACAGACAGGAAAGTAACCTGGAGCGATATAAAAGAACTGTTCACGGACAAGATCTGGAACATGGAAACCGATTTCGCAACCGGTGCCTGGAGGCGTCTGGTCAGTTTCATCCGCATAGTCCGCAAGACTTTCGATTCTTTCGCCGAGCACAGTATGGGTTTCCAGTGCGTGGCGCTCAGTTATTTCGTCACCCTGGCCATCATTCCGCTGACGGCCTTCATATTCTTCGTTTCCAACGGCCTCAAGATTGCCGATAAACTGGAAATGCTGCTCACCAAGATACTGCCCAACAACCTGGATCTTGTGAGCATCGCCATCGACAAGGCGGACAATATAATAGCCGCGGCCCAGTCCGGTCCCGTGGGGCTTTTCTCCGCCCTGCTGTTCATGTGGACCATAATCTGGCTCATGTTCCAGACGGAAAGGGTATTCAATAATGTGTGGGGCATACGCAAGATTCCCCGTGCGACCTGGAAGCGTTTCGGTTTCTACATCGGCCTGCTGCTGCTGATACCTTTCCTGGTGATCATATTCTGCTATGGTATAGCGATTTACTCCAATGCGGTGTCGCTGATCGGGCTGAATGCCGAAGTCTTCACCCGCTTTTTGGGTTGGCTGATTTTCTATGCCTTCGTGGTCGGCACGCTGTCGGCGGCGTTCAAGTATATTCCGGCATGCTTCGTGCGCTACAAACATGCGTTCATTTCCGCATTGTTCTCCGGGGTGATTTTCTGTGCTTTCCAGTATCTGTATCTGGAGACTCAGATGTTCGTGAGCCGTCTGAATGGGGTTTATGGAGTGATTGCGGCTATCCCGCTCTTCCTTATCTGGCTTAACTACAGTTTCCAAATAATAATGTACGGGGCGCAGCTTACCTATGCGCTTCAGGATGAAGAACAAAGAATGAATTCATGAGCAGCCTTTCGAAATTCACCATAAAGGATTATAATCTCATCCGCAAGGAATGGGAGAGGCTGCGTGAGGCCGCTGCCGTCCGTTGCCGGGACGAGGAAGAACTCGCCGTGGTGCAGAAGGCTTTCGACTTCGCCAATCAGGCGCACCGCAATGTGCGCAGGCGCTCCGGCGAGCCCTATATCATCCATCCCATCCAGGTCGCGGAAATCGTAATCAAGGAAATCGGCCTGGGCTGCAAATCCATTTCAGCTGCGCTGCTGCATGATGTGGTGGAAGATACGGACTATACCATCGACGATATCCGCAATCTCTTCGGGGACCATATCGCCCTGCTCGTGGACGGCCTTACCAAGATCAAGACGGTGCTGGACAATGAAGACCGCAAGCGCGGGCCTATCACTTCCACCGAGAGCATCCAGGCCGAGAATCTTAAGAGAATCCTGCTGACTCTCAACGACGACGTGCGCGTGGTGCTGATTAAACTTGCAGACCGGCTTCACAACTGCCGCACCATCGAGTATATGCCCGAGCACAAGCGGGACAAAATACTCAGCGAGACCATGTTCATCTTCATTCCCCTCGCCCACAGGCTTGGTCTCTATGGGGTGAAATCGGAAATGGAGAACATTTGGCTGAAG
>JAGAAU010000130.1 GCA_017615135.1 Bacteroidales bacterium
GAAGTTCAGGGCCTCGAACACATGGTAGTCGTCCTCGATCTCGGGCCCCTCGGCGACGTCGTAGCCGAATTTGCGGAAGATGTCCACAATCTCCTGGCGCACTATGCTCACAGGGTGGCGCGAACCCAGCTCGAACTGCTCTCCCGGGAGGGAAAGATCCTGCGAAGATGCTTCGGACGATGCAGAACCGCAGGCAGATGCCTTCAGTTCTTCTATCTTTGCCATCGCCGCCTGCTTCAGCTCGTTGAGCGGACGTCCGAACTCTGCCTTCTGCTCGCGGCTCACCTCGCGGAACGCCTCGAACAGGGCGGTTATCTCGCCTTTCTTGCCAAGAAAGCGCACTCGCGCTTCTTCCACTTCCTTTTCTGTCTTGCACTTGAGTTCTTTCAACTCTGCAAGGACCCTTTCTATATCTTCTCTTGTCATATTACTTCTTGCCTTCCCTTTTTTCTGCCCTCTTGTCCCGGGCCTTCTTGTTGCGGGCAGCTCCCATCTTCAGGTATTTATTCCACTGCTGCTCGTTCAGTATCTTCATAACCGCGTTATAGCTGTTCTCGGACCATTTGTCCTGAACCATTACATACAGGTCCGCATTCGTCACCTTGGCTTCTCCCAGCTGTTTGAGTTCGTCCCTCATGCCTTTGAAGTTCGACACAAGGATGGAATCCATGTAAAACACCTGCCAGTCGGCCAGATTCAGCTGCTCGGTATACTTGTCCAACTGGTCCTCGATAGCCTCGTAAAACTGTTTTTCTTCCTCTTCGGGGCTAAGCGGGGCGCGCGGCTCCTCCTGTGCCAGAAGCACAGTCGGAATCAGGGCGAACAGTACCGCAACCATGTATTTAAGTGCCTTCATGCGTATTACCGCAAAATTAACACAAATTTACTTTTCTTCTAAAACATTTCCGGCAAAATGGGCGACTGCTTCCTTCCAGATGTCGGTATAGCCGGGCCAGCCGATTTGCACCGGAAGCCCTTCGGAGTACTTGCTGTGCTTGAAGCTGCCATCCTCGTTCTGAGCCTTCACGTTTCCGTCAATGAACTTCACCAGAAGGAATTCTTCAAGCTTTGTCCATGCGGCGAACTGGGCCTGAGCCGTGTTCACGGTGTACTTCGTAAGCAAACGGCGTGCCTTGCGTACACGACCCTTCTTCAGGAGTTTTGCGAGCCTGGCATCAAATTCAGGCACTTTGGCAAACATCTGCTCCTGCTCGAAGGCATCTGCAGCGCAACGGGCAAAGGGCGCCATCTGGTTATACATCTTATAGCAGGCATTCGCCACGCGGTTGCAGATCCAGAACTGGGCGGTAGGGCTGTAGTTCAGAAGATCGCCGTTACCTTCGCGCAGGCACTCCGGCACCTTGCGGGTGCTCACATATATAGGTGTGAGATAGCTGGTAGCAGCGTCATCCGTACCAAACCAGACCAGAGCGCCAGCCACATCGGGCAGCCATCCGCGGGCCTGTGCCACGAACCAGAAACCTGTCTGCTGGGTTGCTATTGCACGCTCGTTCACATATTTATGCCCGTTCCACTCAAAGCTCATCGGCCTCCAGCGATAAGGCAGGGCGTTGCCACCGGCTCCGATATCCTGAGTCATATCCATAGGGGTTCCCTCGAAGTGGTCGCGCATCACGTCCGCCACATCCTTCACTGTAATCTTGCGCGAAGGTTTCACGAACAGCGGCATCTCGCCCTTCAGGTCGTAACCCATGGCGTAATGTAGCCAGTCGGACGCAGGGCGGGTGACCTCGCTGCCGTTCTCCTCGTAAGTAAACTGACCGTCGCAGAGTATGTTGAAAGCACTCCAGGCACGGGCGTCGCAGGCACGGGCTCCTCCGAAATCGAGAGGATTATATACATCGCGGAAGCTGAATTCCGCGTCTTCTCCGTTGAACCAGCCCTTGCTGCGGGCAAACTCGATTACATCCGGGGCGAAAAGGGTGTTCTCCGGATCATCCATAGGGAAGCGGGTAATGCGCGCCTGGTTGGCATGTGCGCATATATAACCGTCCGGCACACGGCGCGCCACCCAGACAATCCCCTTGTTGTCAGAACCCTTCCCCACAAGGTCCATGATCCACGCCTCCTCTTTGTCGGCGATGGAGAATGTTTCTCCTTCGGAAGGATAGCCGTAGGTATTGGCAAGGTCCACTATTATGGCGATGGCCTCACGCGCAGAGCTTGCCCTTTGCAGGGTCACATAGATGAGGCTGCCGTAGTCCATGATGCCGGCGGTGTCTGCCTGCTCCTCACGGCCTCCCCAGGTTGTTTCGCCGATAATAACCTGGCGCTCGTTCATGTTTCCTACCGTCTGGAAGGTTTTGCGCACCTGGGCAATGCTTCCAAGAGGCTTATGGGTGTCCCACTCTGTTATGGCAAGGGTGCTGCCTTTTGCAAAGCGACCAGCAGGCACACGGTAGAGTTCACCGAAGAGCCCGTGGCTGTCGGCGGCATACGATACCATGCAGGAGCCGTCGGCGCTGGCACCTTTTGTAATTATCACGTTCGAGCAGGCTTCCGCCCTGTTGCCGCAAAGACAGACCGCGGCGCAGATGAGGAGAAGAATTCTTTTCATAGAACGCAAAGGTAGCAAAAAATAAGGAGACCCCGCAGGGCCTCCCTATTATGCAGTCAAATAATCTGTTACAGATAGTAGTGGAATCCGAGACGGATACCGAAGTCCTGGGTGCCGTAAAAGACGGCGCTGCTGCCGGGGCTCACGAGGGCGTTGAATTCGACCACCTTCTTGTCAACAGTGTGCCAGCCTTCGAACTTGGCATAGGTCTGGGGCTGGGAATAGTAGGTAAGAGGAGCGAAGGTAACAGCGGCGGTGATGGACATCTGGCCGATGAAGAAATACTCGATGCCCATGTCGCCGATAAGAGCAATAGCCTTGCAGTCACCCACGTTGTAGCGCTCAAGAGGACGGGCGTAATTAACCTTGTCTATCTTTCCGTCATACTCGTTAAGAACACCGTTGTGGGTGTAATCCGTTACATTCACCTGGCTGTAAGGCATTGTTGTAGGAGTGGGGTTGTCCACGGAAAAATCGTTACCATACTCGAAAGTAAGATTGCCGCCGCCGGAAGCAAACTGAAGACCCACACCGGCGATGAAAGCAAGTTTGCCGAAGGATTTGTGATATTCAGCGACTGCGCTTGCTGCAAAGCCCCGGAGGTTGCCGTGTACGCAGTCAACCTCCCTGTTCTCGGTGTTAGCGTCGAGTTTATGGGAAATATCGTCCTGGATGTATTCCCTGTAATTTACCTTGCTTCCGCTGAAACCGAGGGTGGCGCGCACCGCCCAGTCGTCGGTAAGATGATAACGGAAAACGAAGTTGACCTTGGGATCCACGCCGAGGAAGTACATCTCGTGGGGATACTCCGCCAGGCCTTTGATGAACTCTCCTGCAAAGCCCTTGATTTCAGGCTGATAGCTTGCAAACTCCGACATGGGATTGTAGGCCACACCGAAGGAGAAGTCGCCTTTCTTGGGGTTGAAGGTGGAACCCTTGGCCAGGTTCTGCGCTCCTGCCATCAGGCAGATGCAAAGCGCTGCTGCAATAAGAAAAAGTTTTTTCATTGGACTATAGTGTTAATAGTATTTCGGTTAACGCAATTGCAAATATAATAACTATATGTTAAAGTCGCGGATTTCTGCTGCGTATTTATCGTACATCTTCTGCGATAGCTTTCTGGGATTGCCGGTAGGTTTGTCGGGCACGGAACCATGGCTGTGCGCCCATTCCCACTCGAAGTCGAAGCACCATTCGCGGAAAGCGCCGAAATCGAAGGACTCTCCGGCGGCAAGGCTTTCCTGCAGGCCGGTTACGTACTTTTCCCATCTCGGATAGTAGTATGTGCCGATCAGGCCATTCCAGTCGTGGTTGGAATAGTCGTTAAGGGGACCGCCCCTGTAGCCCCAGCACGACACCAGCAGGCGGGCGTCTGTCTCGTAATAATCCTTCTCCTCCGGAGTCTGGCCCCATTCCCGCGCGGCCTTTATCCATCGGCCGAGAAGGAAGTAGGCGTCCGATGCCACCAGTTCGTCGACATCGCGGGCAATATCCAGCATTCTGGAGCCAATGGTCTTCACCGCTTCCCCGTCCCCGGCCTTGTAGGCTTCACGAATCTTTCCATAGAGTGCTGTGAAATGGTTGTCCAGGCACTGGCGGGCCCAGTTCACGCAGTCGAAACGGAACGAGGGGGTATTATGGTCGCCGGCCTTGAGCAGTTCGCCCCAAGCTTCAAGCAAATCCTTGTTGTCGTACGCAGTAGACGGGGTATTCCAATAAGCTTCCCCGTCCTCCGAAGGCCTTGCGGGCAGTTGTGAGACTCTGTGTCCGCCTATCTGCTTCTGCACTTTTTCGCACAGCAGATGCCATGCGGCACGCACATGCTCATCCTCGGCCCCGGAACGGGAATCCGCCATCGCATTTATCCAGGCATCGTCTCCCATATGCTCCCAGGCACGGTCCAGCACATACTCATACATCATCGGGTTGACGTCCAGGGCCTCGAGCGTGCAGCCGAAGCCCACCAGCGACCCGGGCGCATCTTCATACAGCTTGTCCGCCCTTGCGCTCATGTCGTAGAAATCGCCCGCAATCATGGTCTCACCGCCGAAATTGCCGAGGTAGGACCAGATGAAATCCTGACCGAAGAAGTTTTCGGTCTGGCGGAAAATCTCAACCTTCTCCACATAGTAATCCAGCAGCACCAGTTTGCCTTTCGGCACGGGGGATATGTATGCCTTGATGCGCTCCGGTGTCCACATTCTTTTTTTGTTCCAGAACAGCCAGCCCATCTGCAGCCAGACCGCCTCAGGGTCGTTTTCGCTCAGGGTTTCGTAGGTGTCGCGCGACACTTTTTCCAGGAAATCTTCTTCCCACGAAGGGGGGTTCATCTCGTTGAAAAGGTCCACCGCATACACGTGGCACGCGTCTCTGTATATTTCTTTCTGCTTGCGGAGGAAGGTTTTCTGTATGGAGCGGAAGAGGGTGTCGGACGGGTTGAGGTACCAGGCATTATGCTCGCCATCGAATCCTGCCCAGCGGTTGAGTTCTACTATCTGCGCATCGGGAAAGACCTGTTTCAGCGCAGCAGGAACGTGGCCGGAGAAGGCGCTCAGAATCGGGGAGATGCCCAGGGCGCTTTCCCTTGCGATGATTCTGCGCTGGAGCTCCTTCTGGCCTTCGAGCCAGCTTTCGGGCAGGGGCCCGTGCCAGCCGTCGATGTTGGTCATTCGGTTCCAAGGCAGGAACGCAGGACCTGTGAAATGGGCGCTGATCTGCTCATCGTCCAGGCCGAATTCTTTCCAGGTCTCCAGCCAGGAGCTCTCCACTCCGGTGTTCGCCAGCGCTAGCGTGACTCCGTGGATGGCCATCCAGTCGATGAGCCTCTCCCAGTCTTTCCATTGCCACCAGGGCAGGGTGTAGCCGAAAGTGCAGTAATTGAAGAAGAAGCGTTGCTCCACAAGGGCCTTACGGCAGATGCGGCCTTCGACCGCGGGAAGCCTGCGGGGTTCACGCACCTTGTCGCGGGCAAACCAGGTAAGTTCGATTTTGCACTGGTTGCGAAGGTAGGAACCCAGGCCCACTGCGAGGGAATTGACGTTGTTGCCACTGATTAGCAGGCGCCCGTCAACCATCTCCAGGGCATAGTAGGAGGTGTCTGCGGGGGTTATTGCGAAATCGATGTTCCGGCTCTGCCGGGGAAGGATTCGTGCGCAGAGCTTTTCGGCTTCTGCTATCTGTGGATCGTCGGACCATTTGCGTTCCTGGCTGCAGGATGCGACCAGAATTGCGGCCGCAGCTATAAGAAGAAAGTGCCTCATGACACAAATTTAAGATTATTCTTAGACTTATTCACTACCTTTGCACCATTATGAAGAAACTGTTTGCCGCTTGCCTGTTGCTGTGCCTCGTTTCGTGTGGGCAGCACGGAGTAATGAGAGTTCTGACCGTTGATAACGCGAAGGATTATGCCGTTCTGCGTACTCCCTGCGAGGAGTTCAGTGCCAAAGAATTGAAGAGTCGGTATTTCAGGCACCTTGCCAAAAGAATGATAAAAACCGTTACCGACACTACCCAGAACGGGGTTGGCATCGCCGCGCCACAGGTGGGCGTGAGCAAGAGGTTAATTGTGGTTTGCCGCCTCGACCAGGAGGGAGAGCCTTTTGTGCCGTATGCAAATCCGCAGATAGATTCGACTTTCGGCGAAACGGTTATCGGCCGTGAGGGCTGCCTGTCGGTGCCACTGCTTCGCGGCAACGTCCCGCGTGCGTATGGTATAGTGGTGTCCTACGCCTCTCCCGACGGCCTTGCCCGCGTCTCCGAAACCGTTGTGGACTACACCGCCCGCATCTTCCAGCACGAGATCGACCATCTCGACGGCATCC
>JAGAAU010000131.1 GCA_017615135.1 Bacteroidales bacterium
ATGTTCCGGAGGAAGAGAAGCAGCGCCGCTATGATGCCTTGATGAGCCTGCAGGAAGGAATCTCCGCCGATTTCAATCAGTCCCGCGTTGGCAAGGAGGAACGTGTGCTGGCGGATGCCGTGCTGAATGGCAAACTGATCTGCCGCTCCCAGTACGAAAGCCCCGAAGTGGACGGGGAAATAATCGTTTCAGTGCCGTCAGATGCGGATCCGGCTTCCTTTGTGGGGAAGTTCCTGGATGTGTGTATTACGGCCGCTGAGGATTATGATCTTTTTGCTGAAATTAAATAAAAAGGCAGGGCTGTAAGCCGGTTTCTGTTTTTAAATCTGTCATTTATCTTCGCAACCTACCCCCCGGCATCGGGCGGGCAGCCCTCATCTGCCGGTATATTTGGTTTTGCAGGCCCCGGTGCCGTACCCGACAGATGTCGCCATCTGCCGTCGTGAGCTCTTGCCTCACGTTTTCACCCTTGCAGCGGTGCGAACGGCCCGAAAGCCTCCCGTTGCGGTTGTTTTCTGTTACGGCCTCCGAAAGATTACTCCCTCCTGCGCTTTCCGCAGCGGGGTGCCTTTCCCTGTCCGGACTTTCCTCCCTTGCGGGCGACAGATCGTCCTGCCTTTTTATTTTGGACTGCAAAGATAATACTTTTGCGCTGATTTATGTATCTTTGCGGAGATGATGCGCAGATTCTGCATACTGCTGACGCTGTTCCTCTTTGCTGTTTCCTGCAAGGCAGGTACGCCCAGGCGTTATACCATAGAAGTGGTTAAGGAGTACAACCACGACACCGGAGCATATACCCAGGGGCTCTTCTTCCATAACGGGGAGTTGTTCGAGAGCACCGGGCAGTATGGAGAGTCCACTATACGCAAGGTGGACCTGGCTACGGGGAATGTGACCAGGAAACTGAATTTCGCACGCAAATACTTTGCAGAGGGGTCGGTCATCCTTGGGGAAAATCTCTATGTCCTCACCTGGACCAACAAGGTCGCGTTCATCTACGATGCAGCCACGCTGGAGTATAAACAGACCTATTCCTATCCTCGCGAGGGCTGGGGCCTGACCACCGACGGCAAGAATCTGATCGCTTCAGACGGCACATCCCGCCTTTATTTCCTCACTCCGGAACTCAAACTTCTCAATAGCATCACGGTCAAGCTGAACGGCCGCCCGGTGCGCTACATCAACGAATTGGAGTGGATTGACGGAAAGATCTGGGCGAATATCTACACCTCCGACGCCATAGTGATAATCAATCCTTCCAGCGGGGAAGTGGAAGCCACTGTCAATTGCGGCGGGCTCCTTCCTGCCAATCTGCGGACCGCCGATACTGATGTGCTGAACGGCATCGCAGTGGATAAGGACGGGCGCATATATCTTACCGGAAAGAACTGGCCCCGTCTTTATGAGGTCAAACTGATGCCGGTGAAGAAATAATTGCTATCTTTGCAGAACGCGGGGGTACTCCGGCAGACGGAGTTGAGATTATACCCATTGAACCTGATGCAGCCAATACTGCCGAAGGGAAGCATAATCCTCATCAAGCCCCTTGCATTAATTGTTATAATTATGCGAGGTTTTATTTTATCCGCAGCGCTACTGTGCTGCATCTCTGCGGGCGCAAACGCCCAGGAAAACGAAAAGATTGAAAAGTTGGACAGCGTCGTAGTGGCCGTGTCCCGTGCGGGGCGCAATACGCCTGTGACCTACACTACTGTCCGTAGGGAGGAACTTCAGGGAGCGGCCCCGGCCAAATCTCTGCCCATGATCCTCAGTCTACAGCCATCAGTGGTATGCACCAACGAGGGCGGCACCGGACTCGGCTATTCAAAACTGACCGTGCGCGGCTCCAAAGGGTCCCAGATCAATGTCACTTTGAACGGTATTACGCTGAACGACAGCGAATCCCAGGAGGTTTTCTGGGTGAATATCCCGTCGCTCAGCAATATACTCGGCAGCGTGCAGCTGCAGCGCGGCCTGGGCACATCCGCCAACGGAGCGGGTGCTTTCGGCGCAAGCATAAACATGAGCACCGCCTACGTGTCGCCTAAGCCTTATTCCAGCCTGGAACTGGGGGGAGGTTCATACAATACCGGCACTTTATCATTCGCCGCCGGAAGCGGGCTGCTGCCCAATGGTTTTTATGCGGATATAGCTTTCTCGGCCGGGCGTACGGACGGATATATAAGGAATGCCTGGGCGGACGTATATTCCCTGCTGGGCATCGCCGGATGGATGCGCGGGAACAATTCCCTGAAGTTCACCGTTCTCTCCGGAAATCAGCACACAGGCATCACCTGGGAGGGAATTCCAGCCTCCAAGATGGCGGAAGACCGCAGATATAATCCTGCGGGTAAATATAAGGATGCCGAAGGCAATACCTGCTACTATGATAATGAGTCGGACAATTACATCCAGACCCACTGGCAGTTGAATTATACTCATCAGTTCGATGGCGGCTTGTTCTGGAGCACGACCCTGAATTATACCAAAGGGGACGGATACTATGAGCAGTACAAGGCTGATAAAAAGTTCAGCAAATACGGCATGGACGCAAGCGGAAAGGC
>JAGAAU010000013.1 GCA_017615135.1 Bacteroidales bacterium
CAGCGATGGGGAAAAGACGCTTTGTCATTTCGTGAATTTCCTGAATCTGAGTTTCAGAACGCCCCAGAAAGCCTCTCCGAAAATGCCGCTGGACATTTTTGACGTACCTTCCTTGCGGTTGACGAAGATTACCGGCACCTCCGCCAGCTTGAAGCCCATCCTTACGGCAGTATATTTCATTTCTATCTGGAACCCGTAACCCTTCATCCGAACATCGTCCAGATTGATGGTTTCCAGAACCTTGCGGCTGTAGCACACGAAGCCGGCGGTACTGTCGTAAATCCTGGTGCACAGGACGGTGCGTACGAACAGCGAGGCGCAGTAAGAAATCAGTATGCGCCCCAGCGGCCAGTTGACTACCCTCATCCCGTTGATGTAGCGGGAACCTACGGCAAGGTCGGCTCCGTCTTCAGTGCAGGCGGTGAGCAGGCGGTGCAGGTCTGCGGGAGCGTGCGAGAAATCGGCATCCATTTCGAAAATGTAGTCGTAACCGTTTTCCAGCGCCCATTTGAAGCCCGCAAGGTAGGCTGTGCCCAGGCCCAGCTTCCCCGCCCGGCGCATAAGATGCAGCCTGCCGGAGAATTCCTCCTGCAGGCCCGCCACTTCCGCGGCGGTGCCGTCCGGGGAAGCGTCGTCCACTATGAGGATGTGGAATCCGTCTTCCTGGCTCATCACCGCGCGGATTATCTTCTGTGCGTTCTCTATCTCGTTATAGGTAGGTATGATTACCAGTTTTTTCATTTCGTCTTTCATTTAGAAACTTCTTGGAGCATTTCCCTGACTGCCGTTTCCAACTGGGGATCTTTGCCCTGGAGCAGGTCTTCCGGCCTGTTGTGGGCCACGATGTCAGGCTCAAGCTGGAAGTTTTCCAGGTATCGTCCTTCTTTGATACCCCAGGAGCCTACCTGAGGGATTCCGAACACTATCGTAGGATCAATCTGCCTTTCCCACCATACTGCCGTCATGGTGCCGGGAACGGGTTCGCCTATCAGCTTGCCGATTCCGAGGCTGCGGTATGCGTAGGGGAAGCCGCTGGCGTCTGAGTAATCGTTCTCGCACATAAGCACGCATGAGGGCTTGGTCCACTTGCTGTAGGGTTCGGTGCCTATGTACTGGCCTCTGGGCTGGAATTTGAGGTATGCCTTGCCTCCGAGCAGGGTTACAAGGTCGTCGTGCAGCCAGCCGCCGCCGTTGTGCCTGATGTCCACTACAACGGCATCGCAGTTGCGGTATTTACCAAGCAGGTTGGAATAGACTTCGCGGAAACTGTCGGAGTTCATTCCGCGCACGTGCACGTAGCCGATTCTTCCGCCGGAAAGTTCTTTGACCAGTTTCTCCTTTGAGCGTACCCAGCGCCTGTAAAGCAGTTCGGTATCCTGCATGTCCGGAGTAAGTGCGATGTTTACGGTCTTGCCGCCCTTCTTGACTTTCAGCAGGGTGCGTTTGTGAACGGTGCGGGCCAGGGCGTCCCACCAGTTGGTGCCTTCCTCTATCTCCTTGCCGTTTACTGCGAGAATCAGGTCTCCGGCCTGAATTTCAGGGTCTGCCGTATGCAGGGCTCCGCCGGGGAGTACTTCCTTGATTTTGAGGCCCTTGCCAGTCCACTCCCAGTCGTACAGCACACCAAGTCTGCCGGGCTGCTGGCCTGCGAGCAGGTGGTTGGTGTAGTAGTAACGGGCACCGGTGTGGGAACCGTTGAGCTCCCCGAGCATCTCGGACAGCAGTTCCTGGAAATCGAAGTTGTTGTTGATGTAGGGGAGGAAGGCCGCGTAATTGTCGCGGAAGCCTTCCCAGTCTATGCCGTGAATATCCGGATCGTAGAATTTCTCCTTGACCTGCTTCCAGGCATGGTAGAAGATGTATTCCCTTTCCTGAGCAGGTTTGAGGTCGATTTCTGCATTGAACTTCAGAGGGGTTATCTTGTTGGAGGCGATTTCCATTTTGCTCAGTCCCGTGCCGGTCTGAATGAAGATGTTCTTTCCGTCCTTATCGGGTATGAAGCGGCCGGAAACTCCTTTCTGAACCACTTTCACCGAGCCGTCCTTGATGTTGAGGCAGCAGAGGTCGAAGCCCTTTTCAAGCCTGGTGGTGTAGTAAAGTTTGGTGCCGTCTTCGGTGAGATAGTGGTCGCCGAGCCGGCCGGAGAAGCGTGTGAGGCGGATAATCCTGTCTTCGCGCCCCTCGAGGTCGAGAACCAGCTTAGGCTCTTTCTTCGTAGAGTCCTTGGCTTCTTCTTTCTTTCCACCCTTCTTGCCTTCTCCCTTCAGGAGTTTCTCGATATCGGTCTCGTCCTTGTCCATCTGGAACTCGCGGAAGGCCTTTGCATCGAAGAACATTGCATAGATGTCCTCTTCGGCGCCCCAGCTGCCGTGACTGCGGTACCCCGCCTTGTCGGACTGCCATATCATGGCCTTGCCTCCGAGCGCCCACCTGAAACTGCCGTCGGAATAGCCGCTGTGCGTAAGGTTGGTGACCTTGCCGCTTTCCACTTCGATTGCCGAAATGTCGCTGTTGTTCCAGCCTCCGTCGGCAGCGTAGTCGCTAAGTATCCAGCGGCTGTCGGGGCTCCATTCAAAACCTGTATCGCCGTCTACGTATGAATAGTTGGCGCCCTTGAGGAGGGATTTCTCCTGACCGCTCTTTATGTTCTTGACCATCAGTTCGGTACGGTCGCGCAGGTAGGCTATCCATTTGCCGTCGGGGGAGACGTCGGGCTGGAAGCAGGTTTCTCCCTCTTTGGTTACGCGGCTCTCCTTCATCTCGCAGGAGAAGGTGAAGTATTTGTCGTCCTTGTTTGTCAGTTCTGTCTTCCAGATTCCCCAGCCGCCGTCGCGTTCTGCGGAGTAGTAGAGAGTGCGGCCGTCGTCGGAGAAACTTACGTTGCGTTCCTGTCCGGGAGTGTCGGTGATACGGCGGGTGTTGCTGAAGTCTACAGCTGTAACGAATACCTCGCCGCGGTCTATGAAGGCTATTTCCTTGCCGTTAGGCGAAATTGCCATGGTCTGGGCTCCGGTGCTCATGCGCAGGGTTGTGCGTTCCTTGGTCTGGCTGTCGGTATTGATAAAAATATCCAGTTTACGGGGCTCTGAGCCATCTTTCAGAGTATAAAGCTCTCCGTTCCAGGAGAAAGCGAGGGTGCCGTTGGAGGCGGCGCTCAGGTAGCGGACGGGATGAACCGGCAGGGAAGTGATTTTCTGGTTGAGGCCCGCATCTTCGGTGCTGGCTTTCCAGATGTTCAGGTTGCCGCCGTCTTCGCAGAGGTAGTAATAGGTCTTGCCGTCGGGGGCATAAACAGGGTTGCGGTTCTCTCCCTTGAAACTTGAGAGTTTGCGGAAACTGCCCTGAGCGGGGTTGTACTCCCAGATGTCCCTGGTTACGGATGAAGTGTGGTGTTTGCGGAATTCGTCTTCATAGCCCTTGTAGTCCTCGTAGAGGATGTTCCCGGCGGCATTAACGCTGATGCGGCTCATCTGTATGGAACTTACGAGGCTGGTGCGTCCGCCGTCGATGCTCACGCTGTAGAGCTGCTTCCGGTCCGGAAATTCGGAGAAAGCGGCGTCAGGCTGGATGGAGGAACTGTAGAGGACCTGCCCGTCCGGGAGAACGGCGAGGGGAGTCTCGGCTCCGGTCCAGGTTGTCAGTCTTCTTGGATTGCCGCCTTTTGCCGGAATGGCCCAGATGTCTTTGCTGCCCTCGCGGTAAGAGGAGAAGACTATCATGGTGCCGTCGGAGCTCCAGAGCGGGTCTGAATCATACGCGCTGTTGGTGGTGAGCTGGAAGGCCGTCCCTCCTGCCGCATCTACCGTGAAAATGTCTCCGTGCCAGGAAAAGGCAATCTGGCTGCCGTCCGGAGATATGCAGTTCTTGCGTATCCATCTGGCGGGGGAATCCTGAGCCGAAAGCAGCACAGATGCTGCCATAACGGCGATTACAAGGCTGAAAATGCGTTTCATATAGTTTGTTTGTTTTTGTTCATTTCTATTCGTGCCAGCAGCTCCCAGGTGCGCAGGCGGTCCTTGTAGAGATTGTTGGCGTTCACTTTCTCTATCTCCAGCGCCGCATCGGAGTTGCCGTTCCAACGACGGCAGTTATATATGGGTTCCCAGATGCGCCCGATACGATATTCGCGGCAGATTCTGAGTGCAACCGCATAGTCTTCTCCGTATTTTACGCAGGGGAAGTCGATGGTGCGCAGCAGCGGGGTCCAGAACCCTCTCGGGGCTCCCAGCCCATTGACTCTCAGCGCATTGTTGAGCCCATTTTCCTCCGTCCATTCGCGGTGGTCTATCACTCCCGGTGGCAGGGGATTGAGTTCGAAGTCGGTTATACGGTAGCTGCCTATCACCATTGCACAGTTCTGCGCGTAAAAGGCGTCTACGAACTTCTGAACCGTGTCCGGCCCTGAATAAACATCGTCGGAATCGAGCTGCAGGGCAAAGCGGCCGCACTGCGGGGAATGTACCGCAGCATTCCAGTTCCCCCCGATTCCGTGCCAGCCCGGATCCTGACGGATGAGTATCACCCTTGGGTCTTCGGCGACGTAACTCTCAATAACCTCTACGGTGCCGTCGGTGGAATTGTCGTCGGCCACTATGACATTGAAAGGGAAAGAGGTCTTCTGCGACAGGGCAGAGGCCAGTGCGTCTCCAATAGTGCGAACCCTGTTCCTGCAGGGGATTACTACCGACGCCTCCACAGGAAAAACTCCATCCCGCAGGTCCGGTTCCCTGAATTCAGGGGCCAGCCAGGCTCCCAGTGCCTTCAGATGCAGGGTGCAGGCCGCCTCCATCTCCAGCTGCACATCCCGGTTGCGCGGGTCTACATAGTCGAAAAGCTTCTCTCCGGACTTGCGTTTGTCTTCCTCTTTTTCGTAGTAGAGAAATTCGTTGATGTGCACGAAATCCCCAAGGCGCGAGAGCCTTAGCCTCAGGTCGTAGAGGGCGGCGAATCTGAAGTCCGTGCGGGCCGATTCTAGGGCTTCCCTGAGCAGTCTGGTAGGACAGAGCTGAAGGGCGCCGAAATCGAAGTCGTCCCGGATCGAGCCTTTCTGCCAGTCGGCAACGGGTGCGGGGCGGTCTTCGAAGAAGCGGTCCGGATAAACCAGGGCGGCGCCGCTGTCTGCTGCAACTGAAATCATACGGGCAAGCCCGCCGTCTACCCAGGCGATTTCTCCGTTGCCGGTGTGGAAAAGGGTGAAATCCCTGTTGCAGGCAGCAAGGGCGGAGCGCAGTTCCTCAGAGCTGCAGTGCCGTGAAATACGGCATATACTTACCTTATTTTCGAAAGTTCTGTCCATAAGAGTTCCAAATTTAGAAAAAATCCAAAATGCTTCCAAAAAATTAAGTTATATTTGGTGCGGAATGGGCGCTCTGGAATCAAATATCCAATATCTGCCGGGAGTAGGCCCGAAGAGGGCTGCCCTGCTGGAAAGGGAACTCGGTATCCGTACACTCGGAGACCTTGTTCACCTTTATCCGTTCCGCTACATAGACAGAAGCCGCTTCTACAAGATTTCCGAGCTCACTCCGGACATGACTCAGGTTCAGGTTCTGGCTACAGTAAGCAAGGTTGCCGTGCCGTCTCCCAAACGACTCAGCGTACTGGTAGACGACGGTACCGGTGTGCTTGAGCTGGTGTTTTTCAGCGGTCTTAAGTGGACTCAGGAACGCCTGCAGCCGGGTCGCAGCTTCATTTTCTTCGGCAAGCCATCCGAGTTCAACGGCCGTATGAATATGGTGCATCCGGAGATAGATGCCGCCCCTTCCGCAGATGCCTCTTCTGCGTCCGGTGGCCAGGGGCAGACCGGAGGACTGACGGGAGTTTATCCAAGTACGGAGAAACTGAAGAGCGGGGGTATTACCGGTAAAGTGATGTGCAGGATGCAGGCGGCGGCGCTGGCTGAATGTATGCCCGAGCTGGAAGACACCCTGCCGGATTATGTCCTGAAGGAGAACGGCCTGGTGTCTCTGCGTTACGCAATGCAGAACATACATTTCCCTAAAGATCAGTATGCCCTCCAGAAGGCCACCAACCGCCTGAAATTCGAGGAACTTTTCTTCCTGCAACTCTCACTGCTCAAGCAGAAATACCAGCTTAACCGCAGGCGCAACGGTATCCCGATGCCTAAGGTCGGGGCCGCTTTCAATGCCTGCTATTCATCTCTGCCATACGATCTTACCTCTGCCCAGAAGCGAGTGATAAAGGAGATTCGGGGCGATATGATGAGCGATTCTCAGATGAACCGTCTGCTCCAGGGCGATGTGGGTTCCGGAAAAACCATAGTGGCTGTACTCAGTTGCCTTATCGCCGTGGGCAACGGCTACCAGGCCTGCATTATGGCCCCCACGGAAGTACTTGCCCAGCAGCATTTCAGCAATATTTCCAAATATCTGGCTCCTACCGGCGTGCGGGTTGAACTGCTTACCGGAAGTACTCCGAAAAAGGCCCGGCGCGAGATTCATGCGGGGCTCGAGGATTCCTCAATCGGAATTCTGGTGGGAACTCACGCTCTGCTGGAAGACAATGTGGCATTTCACCGTCTGGGCCTTGCAGTGATAGATGAACAGCACCGCTTCGGGGTAGACCAGCGCTCCAGACTTTGGGCAAAGGGGCCGGACGGCCGCTCTCCGCACGTGCTGGTAATGACCGCCACTCCCATCCCCCGTACCCTGGCGATGACCGTTTACGGCGACCTGGACGTTTCCATAATAGACGAGATGCCTCCGGGGCGCAAGCCGGTGAAAACCATGATGATAACCCCGTCGCGCAGGACTGCTCTCAACAATTTCCTGAAAGACGAGATAGCCCGCGGACGGCAGGTTTTTGTGGTTTATCCACTTATCTTTGAGAGCGAAAAACTGGATCTGGAAAATCTCCAGAACGGGTTCGAAGAAATTGCCAGGGCTTTTCCTCTGCCGGATTATAAGGTGGCGATGGTGCACGGGCAGCAGACTCCGGAGGAAAAGAATTTCAATATGTCCGCCTTCGTGTCCGGCAGGGCGAATATCCTGGTGTCCACTACGGTTATAGAAGTTGGCGTGGATGTGCCGAACGCATC
>JAGAAU010000132.1 GCA_017615135.1 Bacteroidales bacterium
ATAGCTGGCCAATACTGGCCGTAAGCAGTTGTGTATCCGGGATTTGCAGACTCGCCGAAAACATCTATCGAAACATATACTCCGAGAGAGTGGAGTTCATCGCACGCATAGCGGACGAAGTTCTGGATAGCCTGCACCTTGCTCTCGCCATAGCGGTTGCGGTAGTCCATCTGCTCGTCTATGCTGATCATCTTGTCCGGAAAGCGCACATAGTCGAAGTTAACCTCGTTCAGGCCGAACTTGCGCACGGATTCCTTCGCCAGTTCCACATTGAACTGCCACACATCCCTGCTGTACGCGCTGGGCCAGTAGCTTTTGTTGTGCAGGAAAGGCTGTCCGGTGGCCTTCTCGCAGATGGAAGAGCCCGGATGATCCTTTGCGTAATAACTGTCTTTGAAGCAGGTGATACGGCCGATTACATAATATCCTTTGGCATGCAACTTATCGATTGCCTCCTTGTAGAGCTTTTCCTTTCCGGCGCCGGCCCATTTGAAGTTGGTGGGAGAATACTTCTCCATAGCCTCTGCCTTGTATCCGGGGCACTCGTTGTCTTTGATGTCGATTACGAAAGCATTTATCTTGGTGCTGTCCGCCAGAGCGATATAGGCATCGATATTCTTGAGTCCTGCGGGATTGATGGTCAGATAGAATGCATTCACGGGCTTGGGCATGGGATTATCTGCGAATACCGGCTTCTCGTAGGGCCTGAATTCGCATTCTGCGGCCTCTCCGCCCTTGAAGGAGTTCTTGATGGCACGGTGCGCTGCATCGTGGGTATCGTAGCGCTCCGCAGCCTCTTCCGCGCTGCCGACAAGGTATTTGCCGAAGATCCAGCCCTGCTGTTTGCCTGCCTGAACCTTATAGCGGCGGATCTTTCCGTCCGTCAGTATCCTGTCGTAGCCAATAATATCCACTTTACCCCCCTTCTTCGCAAAACCGCAGATATGTGAACTGAGGGTATCGTCAATCACAGATGCGCCTGTCTGCACGAAGAGTTCCTTTTCCATAACCGTCTCTTCCAGTGTAGGCACAAGCGCCTGCTCGGGGAGATAGAACTTCTTCTTTCCCATTTTCACGGGGAGATAGCGGACTCCGTCTTCCTTTACGATCTTTGCGGGCAGAACCGTCACCCGTGAGCCTCTGGGGATGGAATCGGTGGCTGTCAGCTCACCTTTATTCACCAGCTCGTAAACGCGCAGCATCGGCGTTTCCGCACCGGCAAATGCTTCTCTCTCGTCTTTGCGGCCGCAGGAAGATATCACCATTGCAGCCAGCAATACATATACTATCTCTTTCATTCTCATATCCTAAAACGCTATATTAAGGGCCAGCCCCGATACTGTGGAGCCGTCTTCGGCCGGCGCAAACCAGGGCAGGAAACTGACCTTACCCAGCTGGCGGCGCTCCCACGTCAGCAACCAGCCTGCTATCTTTGCACTCAAAAATCCTATGCCGGCACCGGCCAGCACGTCGCTGCACCAGTGCTTCTCGTTATACATGCGCAGGAAGCCAGTCGCTGCCGCCACGGTATAGGCCGCTGCGCCCCACCCCCATCCATATTCCATCCTCACAAGCTCAGCACCTACGAAGGCAGTGGCTGTATGGCCGGATGGAAATGAGTTGCGGCGGCTCCCGTCCGGACGCATTTCACACACGGTATACTTCAGCGAATTAACCATAATGCCCATCGCAGCCATGCCTGTGGCGCCCAGCAGCAGTTTATCCTGCCATCCTTCGCGGCCGCTTTCTGGTATGCACAGCAGCATCGTGCCGGCAATAGGCACGTACTGCAGGTAATTATCAACGACTGTGTAATGCCCGTTCCGGATTTCAGTCATGTAGTCCTTTACCGGGATGTTGACTTTTTCATGGAATGCCGCATAGGGCCCGGAGCAGAGAGCACTGCCTTCAAGCCCTAAAACGACAAGTATGGAAAGCAACAGCTTTTTCATCAGGCAAGATGGAGTTCGTAACTGGCAATATCGAATTCCTTGTCGTCTCCCATATGTTTGCCGAGGTCGTCGGAGATCTTGATGACTTTCTCCCAGGGATCCTTGTAGCTCATCCTGCAGCGGGAAAGCTTCATGACTATATTGGCAGCCTTGTACCCCTCTATGCCAGGATCGCAGGTAATGTTGGTGCCTATGCCGGCGCTGACCTTGACGCGTCCGCGGAAATAATCCGCCACTTCCTTGTATTTGGGAAATGTCAGGGCATTGCTGAATACTATAACTTTAGTGCGAGGATCGATGCCGAACTCCTTCAGGCGTGCTATTATCATCTCCCCTATTTCCTTCTCGTCGCCGGAATCCTGGCGGAATCCGTCCAGCAGTTTTGCCTGCTTCATGGTGAGGGTATGGAGGAAGGATCTGGTGGTGAAGGTATCGATAAGGGCCGTGCCGAGGGCTCCGTCATATACTTTGATCCAGTCTTCCAGGCCCAGGTAATTAGCCCGCTTATAGCCGAACACACCACTGTGGAACATCATCCATTCATGCGGGAATGTGCCCACGGGGGTCATGTTGTATTTCATCGCAAAGAAGACATTGGATGTGCCGGCGCAGTATTTCGGGCATTTAATCTTAAGCTCATTCACTATGGCATCGTGCAAATCCGAAGAAAAACGGCGTCTTGTGCCGAACTCAGAGAACAGCAATTGATGCTCATTTGCAATTTCCAGTTTTGCATCCAGTATAGCCAATGCTTTTGCTGTATCGGCCTTGATTCCCTTGTAACGGTTACGCAGCTCCGCCACTATAGCAAGAATCGGCACCTCATAAAGAGTAACCTTATAAAGATAATCCGTCACTTCTATCTGCAGATGGCCTTCCGCATCCAGACTGGCTTCTATCTTGTCGGCCTCGAACCGGAATCCTCGCAGCCATTCCCAGTAATTATGATTGATATAGCGGACCTTGGTAGTGACATATTCGAATTCCTCTTCTGTAAGGCGCAATTCACCCAGTTTAGCGAACTCGGCCTTGAGATCTGCGAGGAAGGCCTTGTCGTAGACTTCCTTAGCCCTGTCGTTGAACTTGAATGTGCCCTCTGCAAGGGGGTAAAGATGAAAATAAGCGTTGGACGTCGAGAACTTGTAGAGATCGGTATCCAGTATGCTAAGTATCATAAATACAGTGGTTTGATTTTTGCAGTATTCCGGTATTATATTATTCTACAAATATAGTGAATTTAATCAAAGATAAATCATTTGGAGGCGAGAGACCGCTGTTCGCTCTGGCGGACTGCAGGCTGGAGAATATCACCATAGTCGACGGGGAATCCGGAATCAAGTTTTGCCGCAATCTGGAGGCTGATAACTGCCATTTCTACGGCAAATATCCCTGGTGGCACGTGGATGGCTCTCTGATTACAAACTGCTACTTCGCTGCCGGTTCCCGCTCGGCCGTATGGTACAGCAGGCACATGGTCATGAAAGACTGCGTGATAGACGGCCCCAAGTTCTTCCGCGAGATGGAGGATCTGTCGCTTGTGAATGTGCAGATTAACGACGCCGACGAGACTTTCTGGAGAGTCGACGGCCTGAAGGTCCGGGGCGTCCGTCTGCATGAAGGCACCTATCCCTTCATGTTCTGCAGCAATATATTCGTGGATGGGCTGGAAAGCGATTCAAAGTATGTTTTCCAGTATGTGAAGAATGCCGATATCCACAATGCCAGAATAGTCACCAAAGACGCATTCTGGGAGACGGAAAACGTTACCGTTTACGACAGCGTGCTGGACGGAGAGTATCTTGGATGGCATTCGAAGAACCTCAGACTAGTGCGCTGCCACATTGCCGGCGAGCAGCCTTTATGCTACGTGGACGGGCTTGTAATAGAGGATTGCACCATAGATGCCGCATCCGACCGTTGCTTCGAAGACAGCATCCTTCAGGCTGACATCCGCGGGGATATCACCGAAATCAAGAATCCACGGTCCGGACATATACGCGTCAGCGGCAAGATAGGGAAGATTACTTTGGATTCCCATATCCTGCCGCCGGCAGATTGCATTATAGAACAGGCTTAGGCCAGCACCGCTTCGGCAAGAGCTTCAAGCGCCGGGATGTCCGCATCCTTCAGGGCGCTTTTTATTGTCACCATCGGTTCCAGCACGGTTACGTTCTTCATGGCAGAGAACTTTTCCTTCATCACGCGCCCGGCCGTGGGTGCCCAGGAGCCGTTCTCGATGAGACCGACGCGGCGGTTCTGCCAGCTCTTGTCCTGCAGATGGGAGATGAACTCCACCGCGGGCGGGAAGAGCCCTGCATCGTAGGATGATGCCGCCAGCACCAGCGTGCCGTAGCGGAACGCATCCTCCACCGCTTCTGCCTGATCGTCCCGGGTAAGGTCGTTGAATGCCACCTTCACCCCCTTGTCGCGCAGCATATCCGCAAACTTTTCCGCCACCTTCAGCGTGTTTCCATGAATCGATGCGCATGCCACGAAAACGCCTTCGCTTTCCACTCCGTAGCTGCTCCAAATGTTGTAGAGATTAAGATATTCAGACAGGTCATCCTTCAACACAGGACCGTGCAGGGGGCATATCGTGGCTATTTCCACTGCAGAGAGCTTCTTGAGCAGAGTCTGCACCGGACCGCCGTACTTGCCCACTATATTGAAATAGTAGCGCCTTGCCTCGCAGGCCCAGTCATCATCCTCGGTGGAATCAAAGCCGCAGCGCTCCAGTCCGCCAAATTTGCCGAATGCATCTGCAGAGAACAACACCTTCTCTCTTGACTCATAGCTTACTATGACTTCCGGCCAGTGGACCATGGGCGCAAGATAGAAATGCAGGGTGTGAGCACCCAGTTCAAGGCTGTCTCCTTCTTTAACCGCAAGCGTGCGTCCTTCCAGATTGATTTCCGGGAAGAACTGGGGCACCATTGCGATTGCCTTGGCGCTTGCGACCAGTTTAACGGAAGGGAACTGCTCCAGTATCCATGGCAGGTCCGAGGAGTGGTCTGGCTCAAGGTGATGAAGCACGAAATAATCCGGCTTCTCCTCTCCCAAGGCTTCCAGAAGGTTGTTTCGCCACTGCGCGGATGTACTCTTATCGCAGGAATCCAGCACCGTGATGCACTTGTCTTTGATCAGATATGAATTGTATGCCATCCCGTCCGGAATCGCATACTGGCTTTCAAATTTAGGCTCGGAATAGTCGTCAGTCCCGATATAAACAATGGAATCAGATATTTTGCGTACCATATTTATTGATAATTGATTTCGCTGCCAAATGTGCCGTGGACCAGGCTGCCTGGAGGTTGAATCCTCCGGTAACGGCGTCTACGTCCAGCACTTCACCTGCAAAATACAGGCCTTCCCTCTGCTTGCATTCGAGGGTATTGAGATTAACTGAAGTCAGGCTTACGCCGCCGCAGGTGACGAATTCTTCCCGGAAACGGTTTTTGCCATGGATATAGTATGTGTCGCAGATCAGCAACTGCACGAGGTGGTTGATGCCTTTCTGCCCAAGTTCCGCCCAAATGCGTTCTGCTGCGATGCCGCTGCGCTCTGCAAGATACTCCCAGAGGCGAGCGGGGATGCCTTCCGGATGCAGGGATTTCACCAGTTTCCTGGGATTTGAACTCCGGCAGGAATCGACAAACGCGTGTATTTCCTCCTCGGTGAGCGCAGTCCAGCGTACGTTCAGGGCGCTGTTGTAGTTCAGCTCGGCCAGATGCCTTGCGGCGTAGGAGGAAAGCCGCAGCGTTGCAGGTCCGCTGAAGCCCCAGTCGGTAATGAGGAGTTCCCCTTCGGAGCGGAACTTGCTGCCCGGTATGCTCAGTGCGGCGCTCACGCTCAGCCCCATCAATTCGCAGATACCGCTCTTGCCTCCGGCGGCGCTGTCGCTGATATTGAAGGTGAATAAAGACGGCACCGGCGGCACGATTTCGAGGGGCAGCCCCTTCAGAATCTCCATTCCGGCGGCTCCCCCGGTGCAGACCACTATGGCATCCGCATCCGGCAAAGCGTCAATCTTCTGGTTGCAGATTATTTCCACGCCTTTGAGCGCGCCCAGCAGCGTCCGCACTATCTCTCCGGCATCCTGCGATGCGGGGAAAAACCTGCCTCCATCCTCTTTAATGAAGGATACTCCCCTGCCGCGGAACCAATCCAGGGCATCTTCGGAAGAATACTCCGCAAGGGCTCTTTTCATCAAGGATGCGCCCCGGGGATATACCTCCTCAAGGCTTCGCACGTTCTCGAATGAATTGCTGATATTGCACCGTCCCCCGCCGGTGAGGGCGAGTTTGGCCATGGGCGCGGGACCGGCTTCGAAAATACGGATGTCGGCACCGGGGAGAGCCTCGTGCAACTGCGAAGCGCAGAAGCATCCGGCGGCACCGGCACCGACAATCGCGATTCTAATTCTACTGTTATGCAACGGGCTCTACAACGGGAGCAACGGGTTCTGCCACGGGCTCAACCACGGGGGCTGCAGGCTCTGCAACGGGCTCTACGACAGGCTCGGGAACCACCACGGGCTCTGCAGGAGCGACCTCGGGTTCAGGAACCACTGCCGGCTCCTCGGGAGCAACAACCGGTTCGGGTGCTGTGACAGGCGCGATGTTAGGATTCTCTGCAGGTGCAGGAACTTCGGTCTCGACCTCGTGAGCGGCGGTTGCCTTAGCCTGGGCGGCTGCGGTCTTGGCCTCAGCCTTGATCTGCTTCTCGCTGGCCTTGACGAGCTTCTTTGCATTTGCAATCTCGTTCTTGGCAGCCTTTACGGCATTCTTGCTATCGGCAATCTTCTTCTCTTCGGCCTTGATAAGTTCCTTGTCTTTTGCAACGACTTCCTGAAGTTTCTTTGCAGCGGCCTTGTCGGACTTGATCTCGCTGTCTATAGCGCTGATCTCGCCCTCGATGAGAGAAAGCTGATACTGCTCGTCTGCAGTAAGGTTCTTGTCGGCCTTGAAAGCCTTCTTCTGTGCATTGTAGTGGTCTTTCTTGGTCTTTTTGACAGCATTCTTTGCCTTGATGGTGGCATTTGCCTGGTCCAGGGTGGACTGATCCTTGGCGCAGACGACCTTGAGTTCGTTGATGATCTTCTGGCTTGCGGCAATCTGCTTGTCGCTGACTGCTACGGTTTCGGTGTACCTGGCCTGGGCTTCGTCGAGGCCCTGCTGTGCACTGGCAAGCATTTGTTCGCCAAGAGTCTGGGCTCCGGCTGAGAAGGAAAGCAGCAAAGCTGCAGCGAATAGAACTTTTTTCATATTGTTTTGTGTTTGATAATATGCGTTAGTCGTCACAAATATAATAAAATACCTCATAATTATCTACTCTTTCCGGCCCTTTTCCCAACTTTTTTCTATCTTTGCGGCGAGATTCGTGAGAATCAAGTGTAACAGGTACCACTCTAAAAACTGTAAAAGATGAAAGGAAAATACTCTACTACATTTCTGTTGATGGCAGTTGCATTCACTGTCTGCCTCATCATTTCAAATCTATTTGCAACTAAGGTCTTCACGCTGGGCTGGGGCATCAACCTTCCCGGATCGGTGATTATCTTCCCTATTTCGTATATCCTGAATGACTGCTTTACCGAGGTCTGGGGATATCGCAAGGCACGTCTGGTGATCTGGACGGCTTTCGCAGCCAACTTCGCGGCAGTGCTTCTCGGGCAGATAGTGGTA
>JAGAAU010000133.1 GCA_017615135.1 Bacteroidales bacterium
CATACTATGTGAGCCCGCTATACAACATGCTCTCCGGACTTGAAGCATATCGGTCTCATGACAAGAAATACAACGTTGTTTTCGAAGGCGACGATCAGCTGCGGCAGCTGAACGATTCCATCAAGGAACTCTCGGACGAGAACCTTGAACTGAGGCGCCGTATCGCGGCCCTTAAGAAAGACAAGGACAGTCAATGAACCTGAAGACCGTAAGCAGATATGTCGGGTACGCCCTTCTGGTGAGTGCCCTTTTCATGCTCCTTTCCCTGGGAGTGTCTCTGCTTAACGGCCGGGACAGTGGCTATGTGCCCCTGCTGGTCAGTTTTCTTATCACTTTCATTTTCGGCGTCTTCCCCTTCATCTTCGTGCGGAGGACAAATGCCATTACTCTTAAGGAAGGGTATCTTATCATCACCCTTTCCTGGCTGCTCTCCTTCGTGTTCGGAATGCTGCCCTATGCCCTCTGGGGCGGGCCTTTCACCGTCTCCAACGCCTGGTTCGAGAGCGTGTCCGGATTCACCACGACGGGAGCTACCATACTGGACGATGTCGAGGCTCTGCCGCTCAGTCTGATTTTCTGGCGCAGTTCCACCCATTTTATCGGTGGACTCGGAGTAGTGGTGTTCCTGCTGCTTATTATCCCGAATACCAGCCCGGTAAAGCTGCGGCTCACAAACATGGAGCTCTCCAACCTTTCCAAGGGCTCCTATTCAGTGCGCACCAACCGCACGGTGTATATTTTTGCCTATGTTTACCTCGGGCTGATGGTGCTGGCGCTCGTATGCTACCTGCTCGCCGGAATGTCTCTGTTCGATGCCACCTGCCATGCATTCAGCATCTGCGCGGCCGGAGGGTTCAGCAGCCGCAACCTTTCCATAGCGTCGTTCAATTCCCCGGTGATCGAGGTGATGACCACGGTGCTGATGCTGCTGTCTTCCATTCACTTCGAGCTGCTGTTCCTGGCCGTGGTAAACCGTTCCCTCAAGCCAATGAACAACCCTGTGCTGAAGGCGTATCTGCTCTGGCTGCTTGTCTGTATGGTGAGTCTGACGCTTATCCTTAAACTGGACGGCGCTGTGAACAGCTGGCTGCTTGCCTTCCACTACGCCAGCTTCCAGACTATAAGTACCGCATCCACTACAGGTTTCTCGGTTGTAGATTATTCCGGCTGGCCGGTGTTTGCCAATACAATCATACTTTCACTTGCCCTGGTGTGCGCCTGTGCAGGCTCTCCTTCCGGAGGCATCAAGGCAGACCGTATCCTGATTGCGCTTAAGAGTATAGGCCGGCAGACCAATCGCATACTCCATCCTTCTTCAGTGAATGAGGTTAAGCTGGGAGACAGGTATTTCAGAGATTCCGAGGTGTATCCGCACCTGATCTATATTATGCTTTACGGCCTGTTGCTCATGATTTCCGTAGTGCTCAGCGTTGTCTGCGGTGTAAATGCACACAGTTCCATCGCCGCATCCATTTCCTCGCTGGGCAATGTGGGGCCGGCCGTACAGGAGCTTGGGGGCTTCGGCAGTTTCAACCCCCTGCCTGCATCTGCCAAATTCCTCTATTCCTTCGATATGTTTCTCGGTCGAATAGAGATTTATCCGGTCCTGGCTGTGTTTACCATGCTTGCAGACCGCAGACACCGGGGGGCGTGATGCTGGTCCGGAGTCCTGAAAAACTGTACGAACTGTTCCGGGATAAACTCGGCGTTCAGCCCACTTCCTGCCAGGACCGTCTTATGCGGGAAACGGCAGATTTCCTCACAGGCTCTTCATCTGACATAATGATAGTGGACGGTTATGCCGGCACAGGCAAGACTACCGTCATTTCCGCTATAGTGAACACTTTGCTTCCCCTTGGAAGGGAATGCGTGCTGCTGGCTCCGACCGGCCGCGCCGCCAAGGTGTTCTCGAGGATGAGCGGTCAGAATGCGGCCACCATCCACAAGCATATCTACCGTCAGAAATCGGTTGGGGCGGACGGATTCGGCAAGTTTACCCTTGCCCAGAACGAGGCCGCCGGGGCTCTCTTCATTGTGGACGAAGTGTCCCTGATTGGAATTGCCGCCTCTCAGGAAGGCGGAGGGATGACTTTCGGCTCCGGGGATCTGCTGGACGACCTTGTGACCTTCGTGCGGAGCGGCCGTCGCTGCCGTCTTATGCTTGTGGGAGACTCTGCACAGCTGCCTCCGGTTGGGCTGGATGCAAGCCCGGCCCTCTCTCCGGAATATATGTCAGAGTATGGGGAGGTGGTGCATGTGGCCATGGAGTCCGTGGTAAGGCAGGCGGCCGGTTCGGGCATACTGGTGAATGCCGGCATGGTGCGTGGATGCATAGCCGGAAGCGTGCCGGAAGAGGGCTTGAAGCTCAGGCTCGAAGGCTTTGAAGATATAGAACGGGTTAGCGGGGGAGAGCTGATAGATGTCCTTTCGGACGCATATTCGCGCTATGGCGAGTACGGGACGGTGGTGCTCTGCCGTTCCAATAAACGTGCAATCCGCTACAATATGGGAATCCGCAGCCGCGTACTTTTCAAAGAAGAAAGGCTTAACCGGGGCGACCGTCTGATGATAGTGAAAAACAATTACACCACAGACGAGAAGAAGGACGGGATCCCCTATATAGCCAACGGCGACATTGCCACTCTGGAGCATATCGGACGCTATAAAGACATATACGGCTTTGAATTCGTGAAGGCGGAACTGAGCTTCCCGGATTACGACGATGCCGGCGTGAATATGCTCATCCTTCTGGATACCCTGGTTTCTGAATCGCCCTCGCTTACCTATGAGCAGCAGAATGCGCTCTACACCGCTGTCTCTGAAGATTATTCCCATATTAAGGGCAAACATAAACGCTGGATGGCCGTGCGGGAAGACCCTTACTACAATGCCCTTCAGGTCAAGTATGCCGAAGCCATTACCTGCCATAAGAGCCAGGGCGGCCAGTGGGACTGCGTGTTCATAGACTGTCCTTTCTGGCAGGATGAAATTTCCGCAGAAGACCTTAAATGGCTGTATACCGCACTCACCAGGGCGGTAAAGAAAGTGTACCTGGTGAATTTCCCCGATAAATTCTTCGTATGAACCTTATGAGAAAGCAAATACTGCTTCTGAGTGTACTGATTGCGGCTGTTTCCCTTAATGCCAGGGCAGAAGAGGAATGCAATCCCACCCCTTCTCCGGACTCTTCGCTGGTGGCCTTTACCCGTGGGGGCGACCTGTACGTTCGCAGCGCCTCGGGTGAGGGGGAGAGGAGGCTTACCTTCGACGGGTCTGATGTGATTCTGAACGGATACGCTTCCTGGGTGTATTATGAGGAGATTCTGGGCCGGAGTACCAGATACAAGGCATTCTGGTGGAGTCCGGATTCCAGGAAAATCGTCTTCTACCGCTTCGATGACAGCCAGGTGGGCCGGTTCCCCATCTGGAGCGAGGCCGGCCAGTACGGCAGCCTGAAAATTACCCGATATCCCAAGGCGGGAACGCCGAACCCGTCTGTGCGGATTGGGATTGCCGCCGCCGACGGCTCTTCGCTGCAGTGGTGCAGTTTCCCGGACGCTCCCGGACGCTCCTTCGGCACTCCTTTCTGGGCTCCCGGTTCGCAGATGCTCTGTGTGCCTTCGGAACCTTCGCGCGGTCAGGACAAATTGGAAATTTACCGGGTGGATGCCTCGGAGGCGACCTCGGAACTTATTTATACAGAGCAATATAACACCTGGCTGGACTGGCCGGAGAATGTTTATGCCGCTGGGGTCGGATTCTATATGGTTCGCAGTTTTGAGAGCGGCTGGGAACAGATTTACTTCCTTTCATACGACGGTAAAACTTTCAGGCGGCTCACGGACGGGCAGAACTGGGATGTGCGCATTGTGCGCGCAGACGAGCGCAAAGGAGAGCTGTGGTTTATGGCCAAACGCGGTTCCAGGCTGCATCCAGCCCTGTATTATCTGGACCGCAAGGGGAGAATCACCGAACTGAGTTCCCCGGACTATTGGGCTTCCAAGCCGGAATTCAGCGAAGACGGAAAGAAGGTGAAACTGCGCCTTTCCACTGCAGCTGAACCATGGACGGACGTGGTCTGCGATGCCCGCAAATCTTGGCGCAAAACGCCATCGTCGATGCCGGCGGCGGCAGAACCTGAACCCTGGGCTCCCAGGCCGGTCTGCATCGAGAACGACTGTTTTCAGCTGTACGGCCTCATCTCATATCCCAAAGGCTTCGACCCTTCCCGCAGGTATCCTGTGGTTATGCAGATTTACGGTGGCCCCGGGACGCCTTATGTGAGGGATTTCTGGAAATCCCGGGACGCATCGGACGCATGGTGCACGGACAACGGCGCAATTTACCTGGTGGCGGACCCCCGCAGCAGCGGCGAGAATGGCCGTGCCGGCATGGACGAAGCCTTCAGGCAGGTTACCGTGAAGGAACTGGGGGACTATCTGGCCTGGGCTAAGTACCTTAAATCCCTTCCGTATGTAGACAGGATAGGGGTAAAGGGCTTCTCCTTCGGCGGCACAAGTACCGCTATGCTGGTGCTTCGCTATCCTGAGTATTTCTGCTGTGGAATTGCCGGCGGCGGAGTTTATGACTGGAGCCTTTACGATTCCCACTATACCGAGCGCTTTATGCAGACTCCGGAGGAGAACCCCGACGGTTATGCCGCTGCCTCCGTGCTGAATTATGTGGATGGGCTGGACCCTGCCCGGGTTGGCCGTCTGATGATTACTCACGGCACCGCCGACGACAATGTCCACCTGCAGAACAGTCTGCAGCTGGTCGACGCTCTGCAGAAGGCCGGGATTCAGTTCGAGCTTATGCTGTATCCCGGAGGCATGCATGGCTATCGCGGTGCCCAGAAGGCCCACTCAGATTCACTCGAGGCACAGTTTTGGAAGAGATGGCTGTTCTGAAATTTTTAAACAAAAAGCGATATGGAGACAAAAAACAAAAATCTGACCGGCCTGTGGATTATGGCGGGCCTTGTGGTGATAGGTCTTATGCTGCCGGTGGCGGTTTCCCGCCTTAAATCCTACGACAGGGTGGTGAGCGTGAAGGGCCTGTGCGAGCGCGTGGTCAAAGCCGATAAGGTTATATGGCCTATGCAGTACAAACTTGCCGGGAACGACCTGTCCGGCCTCTATTCCGAGATGGAAAGGGCGAACGGGGTGCTGAGTGCTTTCCTGGTTTCCGATGGGCTGGACGAATCTGAGATAATTTTTTCGCTTCCGGAGATTTCAGATAAGTATACTCAGGAATACGGAAATAACGACAGGGCTTTCCGCTATGTGCTGACTTGTACGGTTACGGCCTGTACTTCAAAGGTAGACCAGGTCCTGGCCCTTATGGAAAAGCAGTCCGGATTGATTTCCGACGGGGTAATCCTTTCCTCAGGATGGAACTGCGATCCGCGCTTCGACTTTGAAGGCCTGAACGATATAAAGCCGGAGATGGTGGAAGAGGCTACCAAAAATGCCCGTGCCGTGGCCCAGAAATTCGCAACCGATTCCGGCAGCAGGCTGGGAAAGATCAAAGATGCCAGCCAGGGTACTTTCTCTATTGAAGACAGGGACGCCAACACCCACTTTATGAAGAAAGTGAGGATAGTTACCTACGTCACTTATTATCTGGCCAACTGACGCAGACCAGCAGTTTCCGTGTAGAATCGGACAGCGTGACGGCGAAAATACGTTCGCTTCCTCCGCCGTTGCAGCCGCTTCTCCCGCGCAGTTCCTCGGAACTGACAGGTACTCCCCGTGCCGAGATTTCGGCGCGGGGATACCTTTTCCCGGCTTCTCTGAAGCCGGCGCGGGAGAAGGGCAGGAGGTCGATAACGCGGAACAATTTCCCTGGTGCTCCTGACGCAATTTCCGGCGCCATACATTTGTACAGGTGGGTAGAAGCGGAAAGCTGTTGCATTGAATAGAGACTGCATGGGAGTTTGAAGGCGCCTGATTTCATCAGCGCGGCTCCCGGCTCGAAAATGTGGTCGTCAACGGAAATGCAGCCGGCAAATTCAGCCTCGCTGGACTTTTCCCTGGAAGGATAGAAACTCAGGATTGCGCCTTTTCCGGCCGTTGCAACCGTAATCAGGGGTTCGTCCTTTTCTTCTCCGCTGAAGACCAGCAGCAGTTCCTTGCATTCCCCGTCTTTCTCGAAGATGTGTATCCCGGTCAGGACCGGCCCGAACAGTCTGGACAGCATGGTGATATCCGCCATAGGGGAGAGTTTGACCAGGATTCTGGGGCAGATGCTGCGGAGTTGCGGTACCAGCGTTACGGGGTTCGGGCTGCAGTCTTCGGGCAGAAACACCCTCGAACCGCCTTCGCTGCGGCGGGAAGGATCGAAATAAATCAGGTCCGGCCTGAATCCTTCCAGCGCTTTCCCTAGCTGTGTATCTTCGGAACTGTTCCCGTCTTTTCCCGCTTCGAAATTGCAGAATACGGTGTTGGCGGCTCCTGCTGCGGCGAAATTGCGTTTTGCGGCATCGAACAGGACGGGGTTCTTTTCGTTGTATAGTATCCTGCCGAATATCTTTGAAAAAGCTATGCAGTCTATCCCCAGCCCTCCGGTAAGGTCTGCTACGGCGGCTTTCCCGAGGCCCTCCCCGAGCAGATTCCCGGCTACTTGGCATTTGTATTCTGCGGCCGCTTCGGAAGAGCATTGTTCAAGCGGCAGCGACCCCGGCAGCTCAAGTATGCCGCCGAGGGTGGGAAGTTTCTTTTCCGCCTTGCTTCTCAGCCTGGATTCTTCCTGCTCCAGCAGCCCTGCAAAGCCTTTTTTTCTTTCTTCTGCCACGATTTGCAAATGTAATGAATAATCCGTATTTTTGTAAGTATGGAACAATACGAAATTAAC